>JAISIQ010000115.1 GCA_031261945.1 Methanobrevibacter sp. | reverse complement strand
CCAAAAAAGCTTTCTCAAAACAAAATAATTACAGCTGCAAAATCCATTAATAAATATGCGACTAAACATAAAAGATTACCTAATTATGTTACTATTTCAGGAAATAAATATTCTATGCCTGAATTTTTATATTTGATGTCTAAAACTATTGTAAATAAACAAAAAAATAGTAAATCAGATATAGCTATTAAATATAATATTAAAAATCCAAGTGCAACAACTGGTTCTTGGGTTAAAGGAAAAATTTACTCTGTATATTATGTTAAATATGCAAAGACTCTAATAAAATATGCTGATAAAAATAAAAAAGTTCCAAATCATATAAAAACTGCTGGAGGAAATAAATTACAATATCAAACTTTGATATATTTATTTTCTAAGGTATTATCTAAGACTAAATCTAAATTACCTTATTATGTATCTATTAATGTAAAAAGATATGATCCTATTAATACCTATATACCTAAATATACAAGAAATTCTCTCTTTACAAGTCAATTCCCAACTAAATTATTAGGTAAAAATGACAAAGGTTATGTTCAATTTATAGGCCCTATTGGTAATTTAGCATCAAAAACTAAAATAGCTTATATTATTGGAATGCATCCTCTTGAAAACCAAGCACATACTTCTTTATATAATAATTTAATAAGTAAAATTAGTTTTAAATATAAATACTATATTTATAAAGTTACAGTTACAAAAAATCCTTCAAGTTATGATCAAGGTAGAATGAATGGACAGCTATTAGCTCAAAAATATATTCTTCCTCATGCTAAAAAAAGTAAATATAAATTATTAGTTGATATTCATTCAAATCAAGGAACAAAGAATGGAGGAAATTATAAAAAAACAAATTTTATTTTTGCTCCTTTAAATAAAGCTAAATCAAAAGTAATAGCTACTAAAATCATTAAAAATATCCCCGGACTTTCTTATTATTTCCCAGCATCTCAAACAAGCCCTCCTTATTGTACAACACCTTTGGTAAAAGCAGGAATCAAGACACTTGTTTATGAAACTTATAAATATGAAAGTGTAGCAAAAACTAATCTCTATATGAAAAAGTTAATAGCTCAAATCGATAAAATAAAGTTTTAAATCTTTAAAAAATAATCATAACACACATATATGTAAAATCACCTTTGCTTACTTCGTCTAAGGTGGTTTTAATTGTTTTTTCATCATCATAGCTAAGCCTTTCACAAATAGCTACTTTCCTTTGGGGATCGACTTCATTATCTATTAAAAATTTAGCCATATCTTTTACACTTTTAGAAGGTAAAGCAATAGTAGCTAATCCATTGTTAATTACTTTTAAAATATCTTCTATATTTTCCCGTCCATGAAAAGTCATTATATTAGCTTCATCCCATGAAAGCTTATTTTTAGCTGCAGCTAATTGAAGTGAACTAATTCCGGGAATTACTTCTATATTTTCTAAATCCAATCCTTTTTCTTTAGCTATTTTTGATAGTGGTTTCAAAACTCCTGAAAATCCAGGATCTCCAGTTGATAAAACACAAATATTTTTTCCTTCAATAGCTAAATCTACAGAAAGCTCTAATTTTTCTGATAAATCTTTTACATTTAGTATAATAGATTCTTTAATATTATCAAAAATATCAATAGCTCTTTTACTTCCAATAACAATATCTGCATTTTCCACTGTGTCAATAGCTATTTTTGTTAAGTAATCTTTTGATCCAGGCCCAATTCCTACAATATATAATTTTGACATTCTTTCTCCTACTTGATAATATTATTTTCTATTTCTTATTTTATTTTTTATTTTTATAAATATATTTTTTATAATTGTTTTATTGATTAGTAATAATACAAAATATAGAAAAATATGAAAGACTTAAAAGTAGAAATAGCTATGATGCAAATAAAAGAACTATGCCTTTATTTGTGGATTTGTATAAATTTAAAACTCTTTTTTCTCAAGAAGATTAGAATCTTTAAACATTTCAATTGTTTCTTTCATAAAAGCCATTTCTTCAGGAGATGCAGGTTCAAACATTTTTTTAACAAATTCATCAGCATTTTTTCCTTCTAAAGTTGGTGTTGGTGCAATTGGTTCTGCCATAATATTCCCTCCATGATAATCATTTTAATAACTAATAATTATATTGTATTTTGTTATGTATATTGTTTGGTACTCATCATTTCAATATATTAATGCAATTAGTAATTCATATATAAATTATTAAGTATCATTCTATTTTTTTAAAATTTTTAATTATATTTAAGATAGTTTAAAAAATAATTATAAATATAATCATATTAATAATTATTAATATAAAATTTATAATAAATTATCTCTGTTATAGGGATGTTTATGATAATATAAGTATTACTAATTAAGCATAATAGTATGTTAATATAAAAAATTATTCAAGGAAGTGTGTCTATACTCCAAATTGCAGTTACAGGAAAACCAAATGTAGGAAAATCGTCATTTTTTAATGCGTCCACAGCCTCAAAAGTTGAAATGGCTAATTACCCATTTACAACTATAGATGCAAACAAAGCAGTAGCTTATGTTACATCTATTTGCCCATGTAGTGAACTTGA
>JAISIQ010000084.1 GCA_031261945.1 Methanobrevibacter sp. | reverse complement strand
ATTATTAATATATTTTATTAATATAATTATTAAATTAATATAATTACTTAATATATTCATTAATACATCATTAATACGTTTATTAATAATTTTATTAAAACAAATATGGGTAATATCATGAAAATTCTTGTAATAACTGGAAATTTAGCAGCTCCTTTAGTAAAGAACATGGCTAAAAAAATCATAGCTAAAAAACCAGAAGATGAAATTATTGTTCATGTTGCAGATACTCAAATAGCTGCTTTCTTGACTCCAAATAGGATAATAAAAGAAATAAAAAATAGCTATTCTTCTGATTTGGAAGAAATAGATATGATTATTGTTCCAGGTCTTATAAGAAAACCAAGTACAGAAATAGCTGAAGCTCTTGGAGTTCCAACTTTTAAAGGACCTACTGATGCAGCAGATTTAGAAATGGTTTTTGAATTAATTAATGAAATTGAATTATCTGAAACTAAAACAGCTGATCGTTTGATTGAGGAAGAAAAACAGAAGAAAGCTATTGAATTCATATATTCATTTGAATCAGATATAAAACTCAGGGAAAAGCTTCTTAAAAAGCCAAATAATATTCTTGTGGGGAAATTAGCTATTGGAGAAGATTTTCCAATGAGAGTTTTAGCAGAAATAGCTAATGCTCCTAGTTTAACTAAAGAAGAACTTATATCTAAAGCGAAATATTTCTGTGATAATGGGGCAGATATGATTGATATTGGAATGATAGCTGGAGAAAATATGTCTCATAAAATTCCTGAACTGATAGCTATTTTAAGAGAGGTTATTGGAGATAGACCTTTAAGTATAGATACTTTAAATCCTAATGAGTTGAAAGTAGCTATTCAACATGATATTGATTTAGTTTTAAGTTTAGATTTAGGAAATTATAATGAAGTCTTGCCTCTTCTTAAGGAAAAAGCTATTCCTGCAGTTCTTCTACCTACAAACTATAAAAAAGGGTTTGTTTCTCATAAACCTCATGAAAGAGTAGAAGCTATGAATGAATTAATTGAAAAATGTCAGGGAATTGATGTAATAGTTGATATGGTTTTAGATCCAATAAATAGTAATAGTATTGTTGATTCTATTGTTGCTTGTCGTGAATTTAAGAAAAATGATAAGAAAAGTAGGGATCTGCCTTTGTTTTTTGGAGTCGGAAATGTAACTGAGCTATTAGATGTAGATTCACCTGGAGTTAATTCTTTACTTTCTGGAATAGCTATGGAACTCGGTGCAAGTGTTTTATTTACTCCTGATGAAAGTGGGAAAACTTGGAATAGTGTTTATGAATTAGCTATTTCTTCAAAGATGATGTTTTTAGCTAAAAATCGTGGTTCAATACCAAAAGATCTTGGTTTAAACCTTGTTCTTTTTAAAGATAAAAAGAAAAGACAAAAAGAAATAGCTATTGAATCCAGTGGAGCTATTGGGGATATTGATGGAAAAAATAATGTTCCTGTTTATATTGCTGAAAATGATCCTAAATTTGTTCATGATTCAGAAGGTAGTTTTAAAATAAATGTTATTCATGGAACAAGATATGATAAAAGTAAAATCATTGTTACTCATTTTAAAAAAGGAATAGCTGATTTAGCTATTGAAGGTACAGATTATCGTAAAATTTACAATGAAATTTTGGAAAGAAATCTATTAAGCCAATTTGAGCATGCTGCATATTTAGGAGCAGAACTTCAAAAAGCAGAAATAGCTATGATCACTGGAAAAGAATATATTCAGGATTTCGAGCTATTTAAAAAACCACTGATTTTTGATAATTTTTAAGAGATTATGAAAATTAAAGCATTTTGTAAAGGGAATAAACTTGTAAAAGTAGCATTTGAATATGAATTTGAAGAATTTGAAGATGAAGAGCTATTTTTCCAAGGTTATGAATTATGTGAAGGAAAACTAAAAGATAAATTAATAGATGCTTTTAATGGAAAAGATGTTGATTTTTCAGATAATCTTGATTTTGATTTATTAGATAGGACTGATTTTGAAAAAGAGGTTCTAAAAGCAACTTTTACAATTCCAAAAGGAGAAATTAAAACATATAAAGAAGTTGCAGAATCATTGGGTTCAAAAGGATATCGTGCTGTTGGAAATGCTTTAAATAAAAATCCAGTGGCAATAGCTATTCCTTGCCATAGGGTTGTTGGTTCAGATAAAGGTCTTAGAGGTTTCAGAGGAGGAATAGGTATGAAAAAAGAGATGCTAATGAATGAAGGTTTTAAATTCAAAAAAGATAAGCTTATTCTTAAATAATTTTATTCTAATTAATATTTTGTCTAATATTAATTTTATTTTTCATCATAAATTTTATATAGTATTACTTTTTAAATGATTATTATTAATATTTAATACTATTATTTTATTAAGTATTACTTTGTTTTTAATTTTTATATTTAAAAGAATTGTATTTTATGCAATTATTATATTAATAAAAAAGTATTTATGAGATTAAAATGAAAAATATAAATAGTAAAATTATGACAATTGAAGATAAAAATGTTTATTTTCGCGAATCTTATCGGGGATGGGCTATTGTTATAATGCCTGATGATATAAGATTAGATAATTTCCATGGATTTCCACATATACACTTTAAAGCTAATGGAATTCATATCCCTGTTTTATATGATGATGCGAATATTGTATTTTTTATTATACAACATCATTTAAGAAAATATCAAAAAATCAATAAACTTATATTAATTAAAAAGTTAATTGGAGATGTTTATCATGATTGAAATAACATTAGTTAAAGAATTAAAAGGAAAAGAATTAGTTAAAGATTTTGAAAAAATTTATGGATCAATTGATAAACTTAAAAGAGTATTTGAAAGAGGAGATGGAAATGTTAAATTAGAACTTGATTTAGAAGATTGGGAATATTTTTTAAAACATCCTGATGAAGAGTTAAGAGAGACTCGATTGATTTACACGGAAAATCCAGAAATAACTATGAAAGATGTAAATTTAATGGGATATATTAAAAATCAAAAACCACAGTCTATTAAAGAATTAGCTGATTTAGCTGGACGAGATATTAGTACAATTCAGCGAAAAGTTAATTTATTAGAAAAAGAGGGATTTATAGAAATTAAAAATGGAAATAAAAATAGTAAAATTCCTGTTTTTAATTATGATAAGTTAGAAATAGCTATTTAATTGAATAATAAATTATTTAAATATTATTATTTAAATTTCATTTTCTGGTTTGCCTTTTATGGTTGCGATATGTCATCAATAAAACTTGGATTATTTGAATCATATAATTCATATCTTATTTTATTAATTTAATTTATAAAAACTCAGAATAATTGTTTTAATGTCATCTGTAAGTTCATTTCCTAGATATTCGATCATAACTTTTTTATCATTAACTTTAAAATAAGTTAATCTATAATTTCCTCGAATATCGGAATGTTGAGTAACATATAGTATATCATGTCCTTCTAAAGTGATATTTTCTCTTTTTGGATTATTATCTTCATTAAATTTCCCATAAGCAAAATATTCAAGATCTCCATTATAAACTGCATTTCCTTCATTTGAATTATTATAAACAGTAATATAAATAGAACCATTCATTCCTTCATATGTGTTTATTCCAGGCTTTACAACTATTGAACCCTTTTGATAGCTATTTGGAATTAAGCACTTTAAACCATTAATAGCTATTTCTTTTCCTTTAATTTCTATACTACGATCTATATTGCTATTATTTAAATTACTATTATCTAAATGATGTTCATTATTAGTAATATTTTTTCTAATATTTTCTCCAGCACTTTCATATCCAAAATAAGCATAAGCAGATATAATAGCTATTATGCCTATTACAAGAACTAAAACAGCTAAATATGATGTTTTTTGGCATTTTTTAGACATAGTATCTTAGATTATTAAGAGTTTTATATTTTTACATTATGATTATATTTCATACTATTATATTCTCATACTAACTTTTTTAGCAATAATAATTATAGCAATACTAATTATTTTAGTAATACTAACTATTTTAACTAATGTGATTAATATTATTAATATTAATGTTATTATTGTTAATATGGGTTCTATATCTAATATTTTTAACTATTTTTAATATTTTTTTTAAATATGATTTAGATATAATTTAGTTATGATTTTATATAATTAGATATAATTTTATATAATTTTAATATAAAATATAAACATAAAATTAATATATAATTTAAATAAAATTAATATGTAATTTAGATAATATGGAAGTTTGTACTAAATGTGGCAATTCTAAAGTCATTATAAAAAGAAAGCAGTCTGGACAGCTATTATGTAAGGATTGTTTTATAGAAAATATTCAAAAAAAGGTTATTAAGACCATAAAGAAAGAAAACCTCATTGAAAAAGGAGATAAAGTTCTTGTGGCTTTATCTGGGGGTAAAGATAGCGTAGCTCTTCTTGATATATTATATGATCTTTATAAAAGAAGAATAATAGATCTTTGCGCTGTTACAATTGATGAAGGAATATCTGGATATAGAAATGATGGTGTTGAAATAGCTAAAAACCACATAAAAAAATTAGCTATTCCTCATAAAGTTGTTTCATTTAAAGAATCTTTTGGATTAACTCTTGATGAAATTATGAAAAACCCAAACCATAGGGGATCTTGTACTTATTGTGGAGTATTTAGGAGATGGATAATCAACAGAGTAGCTAGGGAATTTAATGCAACAAAAATAGCTACTGGTCATAACCTTGATGATGAAACACAAGCTATTTTAATGAATTATCTAGAAGGAAATATAGAAAACTTAACTAAGATTGGTCCAAAGACAGTTTCTAAAAGTAAGCTTTTTACACCAAAAATAAAACCTCTTAGGGAAATTCCAGAAAAAGAAATAGCTTTATATGCAATAGCTAAAGATCTTGAAGTTCATTTTGCAGGATGTCCCTATGCACAAACATCATTTAGAGGAGAAATATCAAAAATAATAAAAGATTTATCTGAAAATCATCCAACTATAATGTATTCAACGCTTCGTGGTTTTGATAAGATTAAAATAGCTATTAAGGACAAATATAAAAGTGAATATAAGTTTGAAAAATGTGAAATTTGCGGTGAGCCTTCTTCAAATGAAATATGTCGTGCATGTACTTTTTTAAAAGAATTAGAATAATAATCATAATAATCATAATGAGCATAATAATCATAATAAGTATAATAATCATTGATAATATAATAATTAAACTATAATAATTAATAATATACGGAATATAAAGAATATAAAGGAAAATTTTATGAAAGTTTATTACGAGTGCGGAGCTTGTTTTCTTCGTCAAGCCAGAGAAGCTATGGATTTAGCAACTAATGATAATGATTTAAAAATTGAATTAATGAAATCAATTTATGAATATTTGGCTAAAAATTATAAAAAAGGAGCTTCTTCTAATAAACTTGGAACTAATATGCATCGAATGATTAAAGAGAAGACAAGTTGTTTGGATCCTTATATTAAAGAAAAAGAAATAGGAAACAAAATAGCTATTGATCTTCTTCCTAAAGCTAAAGAAATATTAAAAAAAGATAATAGCTTAGAAAATTTTGTGAAAATAGCTATTATTGGTAACATTCTTGATTTTGGAGCATTAGGATTAGATATAGATCTGGAAGAAATGATTTTTAATAGCTTAAATAAAGATTTAGCTATTAATGAAATAGCTATTTTTGAGAAAACCATACAAAATGCAGATTCTATATTATATTTAGCTGATAATACTGGAGAAATTGTTTTTGATAAATTACTAATTGAAAAATTAGTCAATGATTATAATATTGATATTACTGTAGCTTTAAAAGATAAACCAATTTTAAATGATGCATGTTTAGAAGATGCATTAGCTATTGGACTAGATAAAATAGCTAAACTCACTACAACTGGAACTGATTCTGTAGGTATTATTTATGAAGATTTGTCTCCAGATTTCAAGGAAATATTCAAAAGTCATGATTTAATAATTTCAAAAGGTCTTGGAAATTATGAAGGATTAACTGAACTAGATAAGGAAATAGAAAATAAAGATATTTTTTGTTTACTTTGTGCGAAGTGTAGTGCAATAGCTAAAGATATTGGTATTGAGGAAGGAGATATGGTTTTAACTAAGCTTAAAACTTAGAGGCACTTTATGGATAAAAAATTAATTGTAGGATTTATAGGATTTGGAGAAGTAGGATCTGTTCTATCATCAAAACTTTCAGAGAATGGCTGTGATATTCTAAGTTCATCAAAAGGAAGAAGTCCTAAAACTAAAAATTTAATAGATAGTTCTAATGTTAAAGATTTAAATAGCTATTTAGATGTGGCTAAATCTTGTGATATTTTAATATCTTCTGTAAGTCCTGCAAATGCAATAGCTATTGCTGAAAAATATGGAAAATATGCTGATATATTTATAGATTTAAATAATATATCTCCAAGCACTGCTAAAAAAATAGCTAATGTTATTGATGAAGATAAATTTATTAATGGATCTATTATTGGAAAGGTTAATGCAATTAATTCTATTATTTATGTTTCAGGACCAATTTCAGAAAAAATAGCTATTTTAAATGAATATGGATTAAATATTAAAAGCATTGGAAATGATATTGAGGATGCTTCTATAATTAAAGTTCTTAGAAGTATCTATACTAAAGGAATTTCAGCTATTCTTATAGAAACTTGTGAAATAGCTAAAAAATTAGATTTAGAAAAAGAGTTATTTGATGTAATAGCTATTACAGAAGGAAAAAATTTCGAGCTTTCAGCTAAATCAAGAATTAAAAACTCAATCAATAACTCTAAAAGAAAATATGAAGAACTAGAAGAAATTTTAGAATTTTTAAATACCTATTCTTTTGATAATAAAAAAATTGACGATGAATTGTTAGTATCGATTAAAAATAAGTTTAAAAATCTATAATTTTTTTAATTTTCTAATTTTTTATTTTTATTATCTTTATTATCTTTTTATATTTTTTATATTTCAATTATTATGGATGCTAATCCTTATTCTAAATCCTCTCTTTGTTTTTATGGTTTTTGCAGTTATTGGGATAAAATGAGAATCAAGAATATATTTAAGATAAGTTACTTTATCTGCAGGTAATTTAAGGTTTGTTTTTATTTTAAATTTGTCTTTTTTTAGCTCACAAGAAATTTTGTTGTCTTTATCGATATATAGCATTGCTTCAAGTCCTTCATTGATCTTTTTTGCCTCAAACTTTGTTATATTTAATCCTGCTTCAAGGACAAGAGGAACATCATTAATAGCTATTTTTTGAGTTTTAATGTTTTGACTTTTAAATTTATCATTTGCTTCTTTTGCACTTATCCCTCGTTGATTTTCTTTTGCAACATACCAAGCTCTTTCGATGACTTTGTCTATGCTTTGTTCAGGAGGAATAACACCTTGTTTTTCATAATTTCTCATTAATTTTAATACTTCTTCTCTTGTAACTTCTTCTTCAATTGCACTAATAGCTAAACGAGTAAGGACAGGACCATAACCGCCTCGCCGAAATGTTGCCCAAATAGATTCTTCATCCCTATAAACTCTTCCTTTAATAATTTCATTAATAACTTTTCCATTGAGATAAGCTATTTTCATTAGATTAGGTCGTGAATAGGTATTTAATTTTTTGTTAATATCTGTCCAATTTCTTTCTTTAGGAATAGTTCCTTTTTTGATTTCTCTTTCTAATATTTTAGTGGTTGATTTTGGAAGAAGCTTTTTTACATCTTCAGGTATTTTCATATCATTTTCAAGAATAGCTCTTCTAATATATCTTCCAGAAACTTTTTCAGAAGCTTCTTCTATTGATTGTAATTCAGGAATAATATGAAATTTCATATTTCTCTTATATTTTTTATATAAGAATTCATTAACAGCAAACCATCTTATAACATTACGATTTGGAAGATTTCTAGGAATTCCAACAAAAATGCCTTGTTTTACAAATTTTTCAGAGTATTGTTGTATTTTTTCTGTTGAAACATTAGCAGCATCAATATAATCAGTTACACCATCTTCGATCATCATAGCTATTCTTATTGGAACACTATAAGCAAGAGTAAGACGATGATGAAGACCTTCAATAGGAACTACTTTATCAGCACCAGCAGCAATAGCCATTTCAGCTCTTGCTTCATAGGGTGTAAAGAATGGGCCGTGATTTGCACTATAACCTTTGTTAAGATAGATTACTAGCTCAGAATCTTTTTTTTCAGCTATTTCTTTTCCTTTAGCTATTAAATC
>JAISIQ010000055.1 GCA_031261945.1 Methanobrevibacter sp. | reverse complement strand
ATTAAAATAATTAATATTAAATTAATTAATATTAGATTAATTGATATTAAATTAATTATTATTATTTCGGTGATAATTTGAAAATCCAAACAGTTGTTGTGATAATAGCTATTGCATTTCTTTCATTATATGCAATGCAAGAAGTTAGCTATTTTTCATCTAAAATACAGATAGAAAAAAATCTTTCAAGCCCAATTGTAAGTATTCCCGATATTGGTGTTAATGAAAAAGTAAATTTTGAATCTTTAAATCAAGGAATATTAGTTGACGAATTATCAAGTGAGCCAGGAAAAGGCAAAATCATCCTTCACGGACATAGAACACTTTTAGGTTCTCCATTTTTGCGTTTAAATGAATTACAAGTTGGAGATGTGATTACACTTCAATGGCCAGAACTTGGTGAAGTTAATTATACTGTAAATGATACTTACATAGTTTCTCCAAGTCATACAATACCTATGGGAAATGATTCAAATACAATTTATTTAATTACTTGTGATCCTATTGGTTCTACTGCAAATAGATTAATAATAGAAGGAAATATTAGTAATATTGGACCATTAAAAGAAAGCACCGCTCATAATAATCCTCAAGAATATTATGGATTAATAATAGCTATTGCATTCTTAGGAATTGGATTATTATTTAGCTATTTTTATCCAATAAAAGAAGATAAAATTATAGTTTTAGCTACAGTAATTGTAATCTCAATAATATTATTTGGTATTTATTTGTTCCCAGTTTCTCCAGATAATTTTGAGTTTTTAAGCTATTTAGGTTTTTAGTATTTTAAATTTAGATATATACAATTTGGAGATCAAATAATGATAAATATCGATGTAAATGAAAAATATTTCTCAAAAATAAATTCAAGAGAAAGAGCTATTTTTGAAGGAGCCATTAGTATGGGGGCATTATTTCACCAATTTATTGGAACTCCTATTAATTCAGATTCTGCTGAAAGTTTGGAAATAGCTATTAAAAAATCAATTGAATTACAACCAGGAATTGAAAAAGTAGAAATAGCTATTAATAAAGAAAAACTCAATAAAAAGCTATCTGATTTTGAATATATTGGACTTAGTGAAGATTTATTAGATGTAAAAATCCATTCAAAGATTGATGATGCGTTAGCTATTGTTAGAATGGAGTTTATTAAAGAGCTTAATTATCCATTGATGTATATTGAAGATATAATTCAAAAATAGCTATTATTTTTTATTTATAAATCTATTTTTACTATTGTTTTTATTATGAAATTTTTATTATAAATGGTGTTTTAATGAATATTTTAGGAATTGACGAAGCAGGGAGAGGACCAGTAATCGGACCATTAGTTGTAGGAGGAATTGTGATTCCTGAAGAAAAAACAGCTATTTTAGAAAGAATGGGAATAAAAGATTCTAAACGCTTAAGCCCAACACGACGAAAAGTTCTCTCTCGTAAATTAGAAAGTGCCTTTGAATACTATTTTGTTGAAATAACAGCTCAAGATATTGATAATTTACGTGCCAAAGGAGTTAATTTAAATGAAATAGAGAAAATAGCTATTATGAAAATCATTGATACTCTTGATGCAGATTGCATAATTATTGATTCATTAGATGTTAAACCAGAACGACTTGAAGAAGAAGTAAAAGAACTATATCCTGATAAAAAAGTAATAGCTGAACACAAAGCAGATGATAATTATTTACAAGTATCAGCAGCATCAATAATAGCTAAATACCATAGAGATGCCACTATTGAAAAAATTAAAAAAGAATATAGAAAAATTGGAGATATTGGATCAGGATATCCAAGTGATCCGAAAACTAAAAAATTTTTAGAAAATTATAGCTATGATGAAATGCCGGAAATTGTACGGAAGTCTTGGCGAACAGTGCAAAACTTTAAAAAACTATAATAGAACAATTGAAACAAAAATAATAGCTATTAGTAATATAATTAATAGCTATTTATTATTCCCAACCTTCTTCTTCAACACCAGCAGCAGATTCATTAATTAGATATGTTATTTCTTTATAATATTTACTACTTGTTATTAAATTTAAATATTCTCCTTCCATTAACTTGATGTTAATACGAGTTCCTTTAATTGTTACATTATACTCTGAATTAATTATTTTATTCCAAGGTAATCTCATATCATTCTCATTTTCAGCTGAAATGACTATTCCATTAGGTACTATTTTTAAAATTGATTGTATGTATGTTTCGTGAGCTCCTGTTTTTTTACCACTTGTGAGAGCATATCCAGTTATTCCCCATCCTAATGTTGATATTCCTCTTACTAATTCTGAATGTTTTTCTTTTTCACTGTCAACCATCTTAATAACAGCACATTTAATACCTTCTCTTATCTCTTTTTCAAAAATTTTATTTTCTTCTTCTAATTTCTCTTTTCTTTTATTTTTTAATAATGTGTCTAATCTATTCAAATAATTCTCAGATTGAATTTTGTGTGTCAGTGCTTCTTGTTTAACTTGATTTAAAGCTTCAGATTGATTAAATATACCTACTTTATATTTATCAAATAAATCTTTTACTTCAGGAGTCCATTTAGCTCCTCCTAATATCTTTTTTATCTCTTTTTCTTTAGGTGTTTTTTCTTTTTTACTAAAAAATCCCATATAATCTACCCAATTGTCATGATTTTTTTTATTTTTATTTGTCTAGAATTGTTTTAACGCAGCGGTTTAAGTCTCTTAGATTTTCTGTATATCTATATTTATTATAATTAATTTTAGAAATACTCCACAGACTGGTTATCATCATGTCTTCTGTTTTATATCCATATGTCATTGATTCTATTTTATCTCTAACTATTTTTGGTAATCTATAAAAATTTAATCCCTTTTCAAATTCATATAGTTTATGAGTTCCAGCATTATAATGAACAGGATCATTTCTCATACTCATAAAATCTTCAGAAGGTATATTGTCACTTATTTCATCCAATATTTGTTTTAATTTCAATAAAGTTTCGATTTCTTTATCATATCTTAATTGTTTTTCCAATCGTTTATTGGTTTCTTTATTATTAATGTAATTTGAAAATGTTGAAACAGTTACTGCTAACAAACCAACAAACAAAGCTATTCCTGCTTCAGGATTTTTGTCAACACCCTCCATGAATAAATTAGAAGATATGTGCCATTCTATCAATATAATTATTATTAATATTACTAATGCGAATAAAAACGGTTTCATTTTTTTGAAGAATTCATATAAACGGGAATTCGTTTTGAGTTTATTCCATTGATTAACAAAAAATTTTACTATTTTTTCTTTTATTTTAAATTTTTCCTTTTTACTTTCATCTTTTTTTTCATCTTCCATAAAAAATATAGGTTTATAATACTTAATATATTTTTATTTTTTAAT
Source organism: Methanobrevibacter sp. (assembly GCA_031261945.1). Lineage (GTDB taxonomy): Archaea > Methanobacteriota > Methanobacteria > Methanobacteriales > Methanobacteriaceae > Methanobaculum. The sequence goes on along the minus strand of JAISIQ010000055.1, from coordinate 5,093 downwards.
ATTGCAGAAAAATATTTTCATGTTCAGAAAAATAGTTATAAATATGATTTTGTTCAAATAATATATAAAGAAAAATTATCTTAAAATCATTATTACTAATTATTTATTTTATATGTCATAATTTATTCTGAACCTTGCAATATCAAAAGAAATTGTTCGTAAAAGTTGGAAAACAGTTGAAAAGATGAAAAAATAATAAATATCTTTATTAATTATAAAATTATAAATACCTTTTATTAAATAAATAGCTTTTATAAAATCAAAGAGTAAAATCAAAGAGGATTAATATGATAGTTGAATTTTTTACAAGTGGAATAAATACAATAGTTGAAATGTTCCAAGGTGGAGGAATAATAACTTACATAATTACTTTAATTGGTATTTATGGATTAATTACTTCACTTCAAAAAATAAGATATCTTAGAAAAATTACAAAGACCGATACTACTGAAATTATGAGCACAGTGACCATAGCTATGAATAAAGGAGGGGCTGTTGAAGCTTTAAAATCCATTAGCCGATATAAAAATCCTGTTTCAAAAATTATTTCAGAAGCTTTAAAAATAGGATATAAAAATAAAACAGAAGTAGAAGAAGGAATGGAACAAGTATTTATTGTAGAATTAAGTAAAATGACCAATGGATTAGGAACTCTTAAAACTATCATTGAATTATCTCCCTTTTTAGGACTTATTGGAACAGTATTAGGGATTTGGACAACATTTAAATCATTAGGAGTAAATCCAGATACGGCATCTATGGCAGAAGGAATTTATTTAGCACTTATTACAACAATAGCTGGTTTAGCAGTAGCTATTGTATTATTACCTCTTTATACATATATTAAAGGACTTATAGATAAGGAAATGGATAAAATAGAACTAGCTAATAAAATGACAAATTGGAGTTATGCAGTAGCTAAAATTAAAGTTGAAAAGGATATTCCTTGCGCATTAGAAGCATTACACGAAGCAGAAGGAATTGTTAATACAAGAGAAATTTCAGAATATGGAGCTAATATTCAAATTTCATTTAAACCAAGTATGTTAGAAAAAAGTATCAGCAATATTATATTAGAAAAATGTGATGTTAAATCTGAAATAATAGAAAGTCAATTAAAACAATAAGTTAATATAAATTTGAGGAATGAATAATGAAATTAGATGTTAAAAGACATAGGGAGAAAATCAAAGGAGAAAATCCTCAATTTAATTTGGTTCCTTTTATTGATATACTGTTTACAATATTAATCTTTTTAGTAATTACAAGTAACTTCAATGCAGCAGATATGGATGCTACTGGAAAACCAGAAGCAAGTGACACTTCAGGAGATTCTGAATATTACTTGTTCCCTGTAGCAAACTTAGAAAAGGTAACTGTCAATGGTCAAGACATGTCAGATTTAATTAGAAGTAGTTCAATAGCTGTACACAGTAAAGTTATTGATGAAGGCGAAATAATAATAAAACCAAAAGATAGGTCGATAATCATAACAACACCTTCAGGTATGTCTCCTGATCAAGCTGTTAAATCACCAGAATAAAATAATGATAACAACAACGACAATAATAATAACAATAGCAATAACAATAGTAATAACAATAGTAATAATAGCAATAATAATAGAATTACATTTTATTAAAATTAAAATTAAAATATAGAAAAAGAGAAAAAACGAGGGGTTGAATGTATTTAGGTAGAATAGTTTCAGTTGGGATGAATAACGAAAAAAAACCATTTATAGCCTATAGAGTATCAAGTCGATCTTTTCCAAATAGAATGGCTAAGAGTTTTGAAGATAAAGCAGCTATTATTCCAAAAGAAGGATATGAAACAGATATATTTGAAAATGCATATATAGCATATAATTGTGTTAAAATTGTTGATAATATAGCTATTGTTTCAAATGGATCTCACACTGATGTAATAGCCGATAAGATAGCTGTTGGAATGAATATAAAAGATGCATTATCATTATCATTACTTGCAATGGATTATGAAAAAGATGATTATAATACTCCAAGAATAGCAGGAGTAGTCACTTCAAATACTCAAGAAAATGAATATGAAGCATATATTGGAATAGTTACTGATGAAAAGCTATTAGTAGAGAAATTAGAATATGGAAAAGCAGCATTTATATCCACTTATGAATGCCAATCCCCAGAAGAAGTTGATTTTACAGCAAAAGATTCTAAAGAAGCTGCAAAATTAATATTAAATGAAGGTGATTTTGAAAAATTCACAAATCCTGTTGCTTCAGTTGGATCTGTATTTGATGAAAAATGGAATATCGAGTCTATAAATCTATAATATTCTTATTTAAATATAATAACTAAATATGGTAATAAGAATATAATAATAAATATTTATTTTTCAATTATTATTATTATTAAAATTAAAATTATATTCTTTTAAGTTTGATTATTATGAATAATAAATTAGAATTATTTGGTTTAAGTGAAATTCCTTTAGTAAAAAAGGAAGATAATATAGCTAAACTAATAATTGAAGCCAGCACAAAACAAGATATTCACATATATGATGAAGATATTATTTTAATAGCTGAAACATTAATAGCTAAATCTGAAGGAAATATTATTGATTTAAAGAAAATAAAGCCAAGTGAATCAGCTATTAAAATAGCTAAACTCGCAAAAAAAGATCCAAAATTGGTAGAAGCTATTATTCGAGAATCTAATGAAATTATTGAAGTTGGACCCGAGTTTATAATAAGTGAAACAAAACATGGTTTTGTTTGTGCTAATGCTGGAATTGATGAATCAAATGTAGAAAATGGTTTAGCTACACCAATGCCAAAAAATCCTGATAAATCCGCTTTGAAAATAAGAGAAGATATTGAAAAAGAAATATATGCTCAAAAAACAAAATCGAAATCAGAAAAATCAGAATCAAGATCAGAAATAGGAGTTATAATTACTGATACTCAAGGAAGAGCTTTTAGAAATGGAGCGGTGGGAGTAGCTATTGGATGTTCTGGAATTTCTTCTCTTTGGAAGCGTGCTGGTGAAAAAGATCTCTATGATAGAGAACTTCAAACTACGGAAATAGCTATTGCTGATGAATTAGCGGCTGCTGCATCATTAATTATGGGGCAAGCAGATGAAGGAATCCCTGTAGTGATTGTAAGAGGATTTTCAAATTTTAAAAAGCTAAAAAATCCAAATTCCTCAATAGATTCCCTAATTCGACCAAAAGAATTTGATATTTTTAGAAAATAAACTAAATAAAATTTTAAATAAAATCAATAAGAAAATAATAATAGAATAATAAAAGAATAATAAGAAAATAATAAGAAATCAGTTAATTTAAAATAAAGATTAATTTTAAAATAAAAAGATTAATATAAAGGTTATTAGATTGATTACGATACTGTCTGGAGGCACAGGAACTCCAAAGCTTATTCAAGGAATTAAAAATATCCATAATCCTTCAGATATCTCTGTTATTGTTAATACTGTTGAAAATGATTATTTTTCGGGTGTTTATGTAGCTGCAGATATTGATACTGTTTTATATACTTTTGCAGATATGATAAATGATGAAACTTGGTATGGAATTAAGAATGATACTTTTACAACTAATCAACAACTTGAAGAGCTTGGTTCTCCTGAACTTTTAAGAATTGGAGATATAGATCGAGCTACTAAAATTCAAAAAACCATGTTGATGGAAACCCACACATTAACTGAAGCTGTAGATATACAACGAAAAAATATGGCAATAGAAGCAAAAATTTTGCCAATGAGTGATGAACCTTCTAAAATAGCTATTAAAACAGACATAGGGGATCTTGAATTCCATGATTTTCTTATAAAACACCGAAGTCTGCCTAAAGTTTATGATATTAGCTATTCTAAAGTGAAGCCTTCACCACATATTATAGAAACAATAGAAAATTCAGAAATGATTATAATTGGCCCATCTAATCCTATTACTTCAATAATGCCAATAATTAATTTAGAAGGGGTTGAAAAGGCTCTAAAAAATGCTTATGTAATAGCTATTTCCCCTATAATTGGAACTTCTCCTGTTAGTGGACCTGCAGGTAAGTTTATGAATGCATTAGGCTATGAAGTCTCATCTTATGGAGTAGCTTCTATGTATAAATCATTTTTAGATAAATTTATAATTGATAACTTTGATGAAAAATCAAAAAATAAAATAGAAAAACTAATAAAAGATGTCACTATAACAAAAACTAATATGCAAAATATTCAAGATAAAGAAAATTTAGCAAAAGTAGTTTTAGATATTTAGTAGTTTTAAAAAATTAAATAAAATAAAATAAATAAATAAAAGATTATTAAATAAAATATCATAATTAAAATAAATATAAATAAAGTAAATATAAATAATAATTTTAAAGTAATAATTCAATAAATAAATTAATAAATAAATTAAATTAATTAAATATAAATTAAAATCATATTAATAAATAAGGTAAATTAGTAAAATTAGGTGAAAACTATATGATACAAATGACTCTAATTCAGATTGATAATTATGGGCCTTGGACAGTTACTCCTAAACCTCGTAATGAATCAGATCTTCAAATTTTGCAAGCAGAGCTATTTGCTGATGTTCAAAGACAAATTGCAATGAAAAAAGGACTTGTATTTTATACAAGATTTGATAACATGCTTGCAGTGACTAATGGGCTTAATGAAGAAGACCATAGAAGAATTCAAAGATCTATAAGAAATAGATATCCGATAACTATTAGTATGGGAGTTGGAACTGCGAATACACCTTATGAAGCTCAGAAAATAGCTACTGAAGTCCTGCAGAAGAAAGGAGGGGCTCAATCTGAAGAGAGAAAAGAAATTTTAGCTATTGATACATTAGTAAAACCAGAAGATAGCTTTGTTCAAATGGCACATATAGATATTAATGGAGTCACTGAATCACTTACAGACATAATTCCAGCATTTGATACTAATTTCATGGTTAACCGAGCTCAACATTACCTTATGACAAAATTAATTGAAAAAGGAGCTCTTTTATTTTTCATTGGTGGAGACAACTTCATGTCACCATGTAATGAATTAGGAACTAAAGATTTATTAAAA
>JAISIQ010000107.1 GCA_031261945.1 Methanobrevibacter sp. | reverse complement strand
AAAGTAGGTTGTCCTGATAAATTTGCGCTTGTAGCTGTTATTGGAAATACTTGAGCTAAAGCCATAGCTATTTTACAATCTGGAACTCTAACACCTATTTTAGTTTCAATATCTCCATTTTTTGAAATAAGTGAATGATTTTTAGTATTAGATAATAGATATTTAGGAACAATAGCTTTTTTTTGAATTAAAAATGTAAATGGTCCTGGAAGATTTCTTATTAATAAATCTTCATATATTTTAGGAATATTAGCTATAAAAGAAATCGCTTCAATAGACGAAAGACATATTGAAAGTGATTTAGATTTATCTCTTTTTTTTATATTGTATATTTTGTTTACAGCATTTTCATCAAAAATATTTGCACCTAATCCATAAATAGTATCAGTAGGATAAATTACTAACTTTCCTTGAGCTAATACTTCAATAGCTTCATCTATTAAATCCAAATCAGGATCCTTAGGATCCATTTTTATTATTTTCATAAACTCACAATACAATCATCTTATTTTTTATTATATTATTACTATATGTTTATTTATTACTATATGTTATTAATGTTATTATTAATAATAATATTACTACTAATACTGCCAATATATTACTAACTACCAATACTAACTACTAATTTACTAACTACTAATTTACCTACTAATACTAACTAATAATACTAACTACTAATATATTAACTACCAATATTACTAATTATTATTTCTATTTTTAAGTTTCTGATTAATTCGTTTAGCCTCAAAACGGGAGCGAATATAAAAACCTCCCCAAAATACGAATCCAAAGATTAAAGATATTATAATCCAAGTTATAATTGCAGCAATACCTTCATTAATTGGAATCCATTGAAGATAAATACCTACAATAAATAAAACAATGAATCCAGAACCCATTTGAATAGCTGTTTGAGTTAAAAGTGATAAATCCTCTCTTTCATAAATCAAAGACCCTAAAGCAAAAACAATTCCAACAACAATTCCTCCAATAATAAAATTAAATATCTCATAACCATTTAAAGAGAAATTACTAAATCCAACAATTGAAATCATTAAAAGTTCAACTAAACTTATAACAAAACAACCAATACTTGCTCCTAAAAAAATTAACCTTGCAATTTTCATATTATCCATTTTAACACCTCATATTCACAATTAATTCAACCCTAATCTTTTTTTAAATAGTGGTAAATACTTTCTTGAAATATTATCTTTTAAACCATTCTTTAAAGAAATAACCATGGTTCCACTAAAGGAGGGAGCAACAAAGTCTATTTGATTTAAATTAACAATCACAGACTTTGATATTCGAATAAAAGAATCATCTAAAATTTTTTCAAGCTCATATAACCGTTTATTAGTAATGTAATCTTTTTTTGTATTTTGATTTGTATAAACTCTAACTTGATTATTTTCACTTCGTATCATTGAAATATCCTTAAAATGTAAAATACTAATATTTCCTTTATGTTTAACAGGAATTATGGAGGAATTCTCAGTATTTTGATTAATATCACTACTTTCAATATTCTCAAGAAAATTAACTGCTTTTTCAATATCTTCACTTAAGCTATTTGATTTAATGGTGACTTTCGTCTTTGAATATTCATTAGATATAATTAATTCAACTTCCAACATATCACCTCTACTACCTAGTATTTAGATTTAGTATATAAATGAATTTTGTAGCAAGTAAGTAAAGTGTTAAAAATAGCTATTGAAATGTGTAATTTTAAAGTTGAAAAATGTGTTTTAAAAAAATATATAAGTTAAAAGAATATATTAGAATTATGCTTGAAAGATTTAGACCACTTTTAAAAAGAATTCTTGAACCAATAGCTAAAAGAATCAATATAAATCCAAATATCATAACCTTAATATCTCCAATAATAGCTATTATCTCTGCTATATTCTTTGCTAAGGGAAATTTACTTTTAGGAGGAATATTTATATTAATAGCTGGAATTTTTGATGTTTTAGATGGGGCAATAGCTAGATATCATAATCGGAGTTCAAACTTTGGAGCATTTCTTGATTCAACAATGGATCGGTTTTCTGATGCCATATTAATATTTGGAATTATTTTAGGAGGATTTATAAACTGGATATGGGGAGTTTTAGCTATTCATTCTGCATTTACAGTTAGCTATGTCAGAGCAAGTGCAGAATCAAAAGGAATTCCTTGTAATATAGGAATAGCTGAACGAGCTGTTCGTTTAATTATTTTAACAATCGGAGCTATTATTGCGAGTTTTGCAGGAGCTATTTGGATAGAAATAGCTATTGTAGTCTTGGTTATCCTCTCTTATTTTACAGTAATCCAAAGAATTTATCATGTTTGGAGATTTAGTAAAAATAAATCAAAAAATCTCAATAAACATCAGGAGATATTATAATGGAATGTAAAGAACGAATTTTAATTGATATTGATAAATTAGAATTAAGTTTTAATCAAATAAAAGATATTGATTTTTCTAAAGAAGAAAAAGAAGTCATAGAAAGAGCTAAAAACTATCGAGACGATTGTAAATATTATCTTGAAAAAGGAGATGAACTTAGTTCTTTTGGTTGTATAACTTATGCTCACGGATTACTTGATGCATTAAGATTAAATTACCATATCATTTGAAAATGGATAAAAATAATAATAAAATTAATAATAAGAATAAAAATAAGAATAGAAATAAAAATAACAATAAATAGAAGTAAAAATAAAAGTAAAAATAGAAATAAAACTGTAAATAAAAATAGAAATAAGAATAACAAGAAATAGAAATAAAAATAAAAGTAAAAATAGAAGTAAAAATAGAAATAAAACTCTAAATAAGAATAGAAATAAAAATAAAATAAAAATAAAAATAAATGGATAAATTAATCCATTTTCTTAAATCTTCCTTCTAATTTTTCCATTACTCCAGGTAAAGAAGTATATTCCATTTCTTCACTTGGTAATCTGTGTGGTTCAAATGGACCATGTCTTCTCATGTAATTAGCTATTTTTGTAGCTTCCTCTCTTGCAAGATCAAATGCAGGATCATCAAATAAATCAACATGTAATCCTAATTTAGCATCAGCTATTTGGAAACCTAAACCAATAACTCTTGGAGGACCATCAAATCTAATAGGATTAGCTTCTTCTTCACTTGTTGGCATTAAAGGACCATTGTGAGAACCTCTCATCCAACCACTAACTAAGTGAGGAAATGCAAACGGTTCTGTAACTTCACCAGCAGATGGGAAACCAGACTGTGCACGACAAATAGCTACTGGGTCATCCTTACCAATGTAAGAACCAGCCATTAAGTTTAATCTTTCTGTACTAACAGATGCAGCTATTTCACCATTCTTTTTAAAGATTCTTTTAATGACATATCTTCCAGTAGAACCTAAAAGAGCAAGTAAGTCATAGGTTTCTTCAGGACATTCTAAAATAACTTTTTTATGTTCCATTACATCAAATACTTCAAATTTGAAACCATCATGTAAATTTGGGTCAATAACAAGTCCTGCAGTATTGAAAGGATCTGCAAAGACTTTGTATAATGGGAGATTGAAAGCTCCTGGCTCTGTTTTATCACAGCAATAAACAATTACTGGATCACTTGGTCTTTCTTTAAATTCCATTTCAGCTACACCAGGACCCATTCCTTTAATGTTTCCAGAAAATGTATCAGATAATAAATCTTGACCTGCACCGTATAATTTTAATTCACGAGCTCTTTCAGTAGCTTTCATAAATGCATTAAATGCAGTTTCATGAACTTCTTCATTTTCCTCACCATTTCTGTGAGTCATAATCATATCTATATCATCACCACATCGAGTGATATAATAGTCTTCTAATAATCCTTCTTCAAGAGCTTTACCTAATGTATCATCACACGCTTCCATTAAAGCAGGGTGAGCAACAAGATGCCCTGAAATACTTCCAACATCTGCTTTTATTACACTTATAGTTGTCTTCATTTATTACACCTCAAAAATAATATAAATTTAAATTACTACAATTTAAATACTTTTTTAAATACTTTTAAATACTTTTTAAACACTTCTTAAATTATTATTTTTATTAGATTTTAAACTTCTTACTAAAATCATATACAATATAATCATATATAATCCACATTATTTATCATTATATTCATTATTATATCCATAATAAAATTAAGATTTGATTATAATATTAAACAATTATAATCTTTTTAATTAATAATATATAATATTTTAGATAATATTATTAAAAATTATCAAATTTAAAGATTATCAAATTTGAAAATTTTATATTTATAATAAAAATAAAATCAGATTATAATCAAATTAATTATAAAAATAATAATAAAAAAAATTAATAATAAAAATAATGAAAGCAATGATATTAATAAGAACTATGAGAAAAAAGTTAATCATATATTGATTTAAAAACTTTTTCAACTTCTTCTTTTTGATTCATAGCTTCTTTAGCATCATGAACTCTATCTATAGTAGCTTTAGTTTCTGGATAGCGAGGAACAGCTGAACATCCTCCGTCAGCAGTGCTAGATATATCGAAAGTTCCTATTTTTTTAGCTATTTTTTCAATTTCGACTTTATCCATTCCAATAAGTGGGCTTAAAATTGGAAAATCAACATCTTCTCTTGTAGCTAAGATATTTTGAAGAGTTTGAGAAGCTACCTGGCCAACACTACTTCCATCAACTATTCCAAGAGCATTTTCTTTTTCTGCGACGAGGTTAGCTATTTTATACATTCCGGATTTACAAAGAACACAGGTCATCTTTTCTGGAGCAAGATCTTTGGTTTTTTGAAGATATTCCCCATATTTAGCAATTTTTGTTTTGAGATAAACACCAGAAGAATAGCTATTTAGAATTTCTATGATTTCTTTAAATTGTTCTTCTCCTTTTTGTGATGTAAATGGGTCATTATCAAAGTGAAGAGCTATTATTTCACAGCCTCTTTTCATCATTAAATAAGTAGCTACTGGAGAGTCTATTCCACTAGATATAAGGGAAACGACTTTTCCTTGAGTTCCAATTGGAAGTCCTCCAGGCCCTTTGATTTTTTCATGGAATATATAAGTTTCATTTTCTCTAACTTCAAGGAATATTTCAAAATCAGGATTAGTCAAATTTACAGAACATCCAAGTTTTTTAACCACAACTGAGCCAGCGAAAGCAGCTATTTCTTGAGAAGAAAAATCATGAGATCCAACTCGTCTGCAACGAACTGCAAAACTCATATCCTCATTTAATAACTTTTCTTCAATAAGCTTGTTAGTATAGCTATTTAAAGCTATTTCAACATCTTCAAAATTACTATGAGTAGAAATAGCTGGTGAAAATGAAACAATCCCGAATATTTTTGGGAGTTTAGCTATTGCTTCATCAAAATCCTCTGGAAATATGAATATTCTTGCTTGATTTATATCAATTTCACAATCAAAAGCAGACTTGATATTATGTGCTAACTTTCTCTCAAATCTACTTCTAACACGAGGACTTTTTAATCCTACTTCCCCATAACGAGCTATTATCAAACTATGTTTCATTAAATCCTCTCTTACAATTTATATTTTCTCATATCAACTATATATCCATAAATAATGTAAATAATGTAAATAATATTAATAATACACGTAATATCAATATTAATATCAATAATATTAGTAACATTAATAGTAATAGTAGTAATAGTAGCAGTATTAGTAGTAATAGCAATAATAATACTAATAATACTAATAATAATAGTAATACTAGTAATACTAATAACTAATATATTATCAATACTAATATTAATACTAATATAAATAATACCAATGATGCTATTAGTACTATGATACTAATAAATCAACACTAAATACTAATTTTAATTTTAGTACTAATTTTAATAGTGATTTTAATAATAATTCTAATAATAATAGTAATAATAGTAATAACAATAGTAATTTATATATTATTAATGAAAATTAGCTTAATAAAGTTAAAGCTAATTCTAATGCTTCTTCTATTTTATCAGATTTTGGACCAGCTCCTTGAGCAAGAGTTGGACGACCACCGCCCCCACCTCCAAGAATAGCTGCAGATTCTTTGATAATATCGTTGATTTTGATTCCATTATCAATAGCTATTTTTGATGCGGCACCAACGATTTTTCCATCATTATTACCAATAATAGCTATATCTGCTTTCTCATTATCTGTAAAATCAGTAGCTATTTTTTGAAGCTCTTTAATATCCCCATCAATAATTTGTTTTAAAATCTTTAATCCATTTAAATCAAAAACTTCATCTGATAGAGTATTAGTTTTTAAATCAGCTATTTCTGATTTTAATTTGCTTATTTCATTTTTGTAGGCTTTCCATTCAGTGAAGAATCTTTCACTTGTTTTAGGAAGTTGATCATTAGTTACTTTAAATATATTGCTACTTTGGCGTAGATATTCATCATTTAATTGCATTAATTCAACAGCAGCTATTCCTGCAGAAAAATCAATTCTTTCTACCCCATCTTGGATTCTTTCAGTTTTATTGATTTTAATAAGACCGATATCCCCAGTATTTAGAACATGGGTTCCTGCACACGCTTGAACATCAATATAATTATTATTTTGAGCATTA
>JAISIQ010000106.1 GCA_031261945.1 Methanobrevibacter sp. | reverse complement strand
TAATATAATATTTAATATAAGTTAAATAAAATTAATATTAATATTTAATATAAATAAAATACAATATATAGATTAGTTAATTAATAGAATTATTTTTATTCTTATAATGATAAATAAATATTTAATAATCCATAATTCATTGATTGATTAATTAATTTAAACTTATTTGAGGGTAGTATAAATTTAAACTCATTTCATAGATTTTCAGAAATAGTCATCTTATTTTATGATTACAACTATGATTATTGCCATAGTCATAATTCTAATCATGATTATAGTTACGATTATAATCATGATTATAGCTATATCATAGTTATGATTATTTTTCAAATGCTCTCTGAAAAACTTAATTAGTATAGTTTTAACTACCTATATTTAACACCATGAGGGTTTGGTATGGAAAACGAAATAATAGAAGAATATGAAAAAATTAAGGATAAAATTTCTAAAGAAGAATTTTTAGAAAAGATGGAAGCTATGAAAAAAGAGTATGAAGATGTAAGCTTCATGAACGATTTAGACATAGCTAGAATGGTTGTAGGAACTTTTATTGATGAAAAAAATGATCCAATAGCTAACGATGAAGAACATGTTATGGATAAAATAGCTAAGTTAGAATCAGGAGCTCAAGATTTAAGTGTTGTTGGACGTGTTATGGGGATTTCTAATCCAAGATCATTTAAAACTAAAAAAGGTAAAGCAGGAAAGCTTTGTAATCTAAAATTAGCTGATGATACTGGAGAAATTCGGGTTGTTTTATGGACTGAAAACATTAAACTCCTTAAAAAGATCAAAGAAGGAGACATAGTCCAAGTTAATAAAGTAGAGGTTAAAGATGGATATAGAAGTAAAGAATTACATCTTCAACCAAGATCTACAATTGATCTCGTTGTTTCTGGGGATGGTTCTAATGATAATCCTAATAACGATTCTAATGGTAATTTAGAAGATTATTCTAATTTTCCTGAATATACAGAACCTATAACTTCTATTAGTGATATTACTCCTGATACTGAAGTAAATATCATAGCAAGACTTGTAAGAATTCCTTCAATAAGAACTTTTGAGCGCAATGGTAAAGAAGGGCAAGTAACTTCTCTTGAACTCCAAGATGAAACAGGAAAAATTAGCTATACTCTTTGGAATAAAGACACAGAACTTATTAAAGACTTAGATTTAAATGAGGGCGATTCTTTAAAAATACTTTCTGCTTCAGCAAGAGAGAGAAATGGTGAAATTTCATTATCTCATTGGGAAGGAAGAATTATTAAAGGGGATTTTGATGTTCCAGATTATGAAGAGGAAATTTTTAAAATCGGAGAAGCTCAAGAAGTTAAAGATGTTACTTTGTTAGGTATTGTAACTAAAATTCAGGACACTATTGAGTTTGAAAGAGCTGATGGAACTGCAGGTTATGTAAAGTCAATTGAAATAGCTGATGACACAGGATCTATAAGAGTTACATTATGGGGTGATGATACTAAATTAGAAATAAATAAAGGAGATATACTCAAAGTCACTGGGGCAAATATTGAATTTGATGAATATGCTTCAAGTGGTTATAGAGCTAACACTAATTGGAATACTCAAATTGTAACAAGCCCTGAAAATGAAGATGAAAATCTTATTGAAATTTTAAAAGAACTGCAAGATAAAATAGGTCCAGTTAAAATAGAGCTTGTCCAAGAAATCGAAGATGATGGCGAAGAAGTAGATATTCTTGGAAGGATTATTAATTTATATGATGCAAGAGAGTTCCAAAGAGATGATGGAACATTAGGCATTGTTAGATCAGGGGATATAGCTGATGAAACTGGAATGATTAGACTATCATTTTGGGATGATAAGGCTCAAACACCCCTCGATTTAGGTTCACCTTTTTTAATCGAAAATGCAAGAACAAGAATGGGCCTTTATAGTGTAGAATTAAACATTGGAAAAACAGCTAGAGTCATTCCTTTACAAGATGATGAAGTAGGTGATTTACCTTCATTTGAAGAATTAGAAGATTTAATCTATACTAAAAAGAAAATTGATGAGTTAGAAGAAGATGATAGGAATATTAAAGTAATAGCTAGAATTATTGATCTCCAAGAACCAAATGAATTCCAAAGACAAGATGGAACTCCTGGAGTAGTCAGAGGAATGGAAATTGGGGATGAAACTGGAGCTATGAGAGCTTCACTTTGGGATGATAAAGCAGATATTGTTCAAGAAGTGGGGGATGCTATAAAAATTGAAAATCCTAGAGTATCCTTCAGAAATGATCAGTTAGAATTAAGTATAGGCAATAATACTAAGATTTTCAATGCTAATGAAGATGATTTAAAGAATTTACCTTCATTTGAAGAATTAGAAGAAATCATATATCAATCTAAGAATATTGGTGATTTAGAAGATGATGATAAAAATGTGAAGATTGAAGGAGTCTTAAATGATCCATTTGGTAATAAAATTCTCTCTGCAAGATGTCCAAGTTGTAATAATAGATTAGAACAAACTGATGATGAATATATCTGTGATTATTGTGGTGAAGATGTTGATAAACCAAGATATTTATTGATGATTCCTGGAAGAATTGAAGACGATACTGGTGAAATCTCAATTACTTTCTTTGCTAAATTAGCTGAAGAGTTACTTGGCATGACTACTGATGAAGTAGCAGAAATTATTGAAGATAGTGCTGATGAAGGAGCTTTAGAAGGTAAAGTCGAAGATTTAAATGGATTAACTATGAAAATAATAGCTGATGTCAATTTTGATGAATATAATGAAGAAATAAGACTTAATCCTAAAAAGATCCTTTCTAAATCATTATAATAGTTTTTAAAACTTTATAATAATTGTAATATTTATATTAGATAATAAAAAAGCAGTAATTAATGAAATAATAGAATTTAGATAAAATAAACGTAATAGAATATTGTACAAATACAAATAAAAAGATAAAACAGGAATGATTATTATGGTAGAACTTGAAGACTTACCGAGTGTTGGAGAAAAAACAGCACAAAAATTAAGAGAAGCAGGATTTGCTGACATGATGAGATTAGCTACAGCAACTGCTAAGGAATTAGCTGTTAAAGCAGAAATTGGTGAAGGCGTAGCTGAAAAAGTTATTGAAGCTGCTCGTAAAGCTGAAGATATAGACTTTGAAACAGCTTACGACGTAATGGAAAGACGTAGAGATGTGGGAAGGCTAAATGTAGGAAGTGAGGCTTTCAATGAACTAATTGGAGGAGGTATTGAAACTCAATCAATTACAGAAGTATTTGGTGAATTTGGATCTGGTAAAAGTCAAATATCTCATGAATTAGCTGTCACAGTCCAACTTCCAGAAGATCAAGGTGGAGTAGATGGAGAATGTGTATTTATTGATACTGAAAATACATTCAGACCAGAAAGAATAGAGCAAATAGCTAATGCTTTCGAGTTAGATCCTCAAGAAACTTTACAAAATATACATATAGCTAGAGCTTTTAATTCTTCTCATCAAATGTTAATGGCTGATAAAATTAATGAATTAATTCAAAATGGAACAAATATACGTTTAGTTATTGTAGATTCATTAATGGCTCACTTTAGGGCAGAATATGTTGGAAGAGAATCTTTAGCTGTAAGGCAACAGAAATTAAACCAACATTTACATGCACTTCAAAATATAGCTAATACTTATAATGTAGCTGTTTTCATAACTAACCAAGTTCAAGCTCGTCCTGATGCTTTCTTTGGAAGCCCAACAAAAGCTATTGGTGGCCATGTTTTAGGTCATGCATCTACTTACAGAATTTGGCTTAAAAAAGGTTTAGCAGGTAAAAGAATAGCTAGATTAGTAGATTCTCCTCATTTACCTGAAGGAGAATGTGTGTTCAAAATCACAGCTGATGGTATTGTTGATTAATTTTTTTATATTTACTTTTTTTTATATTTATTTTTCTTATACTTTTTTTTATCTTCTTTTTCTCCTTATTGTAATTGTTATAGCTATTAAAACTATAAATAGTATTATTAAAATAGCTATTGTATAATATACAAAATTTGATGTAGGTGCATCTAATTTTTGGCTGTCTAAAGAGTAAACATATCCATCTTCACCTGCAAAGAATAAGCTTTCTCCATATACAATAGATGAAGAGCTAAATGGAGCATTGAATAAATATGTACCTGGATTATAAGTCATTTCTATATTTCCTGTATATTTATTAAGAATATATCCTGTTCCATCATTAGATCCAACTACTACTTTATCTTCATATAATGCAGGAGTGGATTGAACTGGACCTCCAGTTTTATATTCCCATTTTAATGTTCCATCTCTTAAATCAAGTGAAGTAATATAACCATTATCAGATCCTATAAATAAACTATTTTCTCTAGTATCTAATGTTGGAGATGAAATTATTTTATTTCCTAACTCATATTTCCAAACTATTGAACCATCAGACCCTTTTAAACTATAAAGAGTACCATCTTGTGAACCAATATATACTTTTTCATCTGTAATAGCTGGTGAAGAAGTAACAGCATCTCCAGTCACATAATTCCAAAGTTCAGATCCATCAGATATACGTAATCCAACAATTTTTCCATTGGTAGATCCAATATATAATGTATCATTAGCTATTGCTGGTGAAGATTTGACTTTTCCTCCGATTTCTTTTTCCCATACTTTTGACCCATCATTTGCATTTAAGGCATATACTTTTCCATTATCTGCTCCAAAATATAGTATTTCTTCATTTATTGTAGCTGTTGATTCTATGGGTTTTGATACTTTAAATTTCCAATTTACTTTTTCCTCTTCTATATTATAGCTATACATATATTCATCAGTACCAATAAATAAATCATTTCCTTTTATTATAGGAGAAGCTATTATAGTTCCATTAAAATTTTGATTCCATTTTTCAGATCCATCTTCCATATTAATAGCTTTTAATATTCCATTTTTTCCAGCTATATATAATATTTTATCTTTAATAGCTGGACTTGATTTAATAACTGAGCCTATATCTTTTATCCATAAATTAGAAACAAAATCTCCAGCTTCTTCAATAAATCCAGTATGTTCTATATTTTCATGAAACATAGTCCAATTTGCACTAACTCCTCCAAGAGAACTAATAACTATTAAACTAATTAAAATTATTCCTATTCCTTTAGTTATTCTTTTGATATTATTGTTACTCATTTTAACACCTAACTTTTTTATAACTTTATAAATGTTTTTTTGTTTCTGGTCTTTTCCAGAGGTTCTGATTTAAACATCTCTGTTAAATCTTATTACTCCTAAGCTAAAGAATATCAGTGTAAATCCAATTAATACAAGGATATCTACCCAAATATCTCCAATCCCAGCACCTTTTAACATTATTCCTCTCATAGCATTATTAAGATAAGTTAATGGGGCTATGTTAGCTATTTGTTGGAATATCCAAGGCATTGTTTCTATTGGATAGAAAACACCTGATACAAACATCATTGGCATTGTAAAAGGCATTACTAATTGAGTATAATCTTCTTGAGTAGATGCAGTTGCAGAAATCATTATTCCAAACCCAACAAAACATAAAGCTCCTAAAATAAGTACTAAAATAGCTAAAAATATATTTCCATTTATAGTTATTCCAAAAAGCAACATAGCTGTTACAAGAAGTATAATTACTTTCCCTGTTTCAATTACAAGCTTTGAAATAATTTTTCCACCTACTACAGTAGCAACACTTGTTGGTGTCATAAATAACCTTGCTAATTCTCCAGTTTCACGTTCACCAGCTATTGACTGACCCATTCCCATCATACATGACATCATCATTGTCATAGCTAAAATAGCTGGAACTAAGAAATCAATATATTCAATATCTCC
>JAISIQ010000087.1 GCA_031261945.1 Methanobrevibacter sp. | reverse complement strand
GATTATTATAATTATAACTATTATAATTATGAATTTAAATTTATAATTATTAATATAATTATTCATATTACTACTAATATCATTAATAATATTACTATTACTATTCCTATTACTATCATTAATAATATCATTAATATTCATACCAATAATATTACTATTAGTATTACTATTACTACTAATAATAATATTAGTATTAGTATTAATAGTATTAATAATAATGATACTAATAAAAGTAATAATAAAATTATAATTACTAAAATATAATAATAAAATATATTTTTTTATTATAATTAAATATTTCTTATATTTCTTATATTTTTAATTTTTTTAATTTTTTTTAATTTTTATTAAAATAAATTTAATATTATTAATAATAGAAATAATAGAAATAATGAAAATAATAAAAGAAATAATAAAATTAAAACAAACCAAACCATTATAAAAAAAATCACTTATAATAATAATAAGCTAAATAGCTAACCATAATAGATGCAGCTGTTAAATCAGCAGTTGTTCCAGGATTTAGTTTATTTTCAAATAAAAAATCATCGAACTCAGCTATTTTATTATTGAAATCAGTGCTATTTTTTTGATTTAATATTTCTTTTGCTAATTTTGAAACTTCTTCTGCTTTTTCATCACCATACTTTCTTGAAATTAAAGTATCTGGAACCTCAGATAAAATTGTTAAAAATGTTAGCATTGTGGCTGAATTTAAAGAATTTTCTTTTTTTATTTTTGTAAAAGTTGGATATCCTAATTCAAATGTAATTGGCATTTTAGAAGTTAGTTCCATAGCTAAACTATCCCATGAAGAGGAAATTTTTAAAACATCAAAGATATTTAAATTATTTTCAATTAATTCCTTTTTTGATTCATCAGAATTAACATCAAAGTCTTTTTGTTCCCCCATTCCTCCAGCTTCAGCTATTGAAATAGCTTCATAAAGAGCTATTGTGTCAATAACTGTAGAATTTGTGATTACTTTGTGAATATTTTCCCGAAGTTCATCTAAATTATTACTAATAGCTGCAGAAATAGCTATTGGAGTGAGCATCATAATGATTCCAAGATTTGTATTGTTAGCTATCCATTTATCAGTTTCTTTAACCCCATCTAATATAAATTTTCCAAGATTTGCTTCTTTAAATGAAATAGAATTATTAATTTCACAAGCTCTAATAGCTGCTTTTCTAATTGTATCCCCAATAACCACACCACTTATAAGAAAATCTTCAAAAACCATATCCTGAAAATCACGAGTTCTATGAACATTTCCTGGTTTTGGATAGCCACTGACTTCAAGAACACTAGCTATTTGAGCTATTTGAGCTATTTTTTCTGGTTTCATTTTTAAACCCCAAATATTACAAGAATTAATTTTAACAAGAATAATATTCAATTTATTATTTATTATTCAATCAATTCTTATAGATCATCAAGAATATCTTTTGCAAAATGAGTAATTATTAAATCAGCTCCAGCTCTTTTAATAGAAATAAGAGATTCCATAATAGCTTCTTCTGTTAAATAACCATTAGCTATTGCTGATTTTAACATCGAATATTCCCCACTAACATTGTAAGCAGCTATTGGATGATTAAAGCTATTTTTTAGATCTTTAATTATATCTAAGTATGCTAGTGCTGGTTTTACCATTAAAACATCTGCACCTTCCATTACATCAAGCTCACTTTCTTGAATAGCTTCTTTTGAATTACAAGGATCCATTTGATAAGATTTTCTATCTCCAAAACTTGGAGTAGAACATACTGCATCTCTAAAAGGATAATAAAATGAAGAAGCATATTTAGCTGAATAAGACATAATAAGCGTATTTTCATGACCATTATTATCCAATGCTTCCCTAATAGCTATTACTCTCCCATCCATCATATCAGAAGGAGCTACAATATCTGCTCCCGCTTCAGCGTGAGAAATAGCTATTTTAGCAAGATATTTTAAAGATTCATCATTTAAAATTTCATTTTCTATATTTTCCTTATTTCTCATATTCTTTGTTTTTACAATTCCACAATGACCATGAGAAGTATATTGACATAAGCAAACATCACTAATTACTACTAAATTTGTTTCTTTTTTTAGTTTTCTTATTGTTTCTTGAACAATACCATATTTATCATATGCCGGAGATCCAACTTCGTCTTTTTCATTTTCAAGAGGCATTCCAAAAATAATCACTGCTTTTAATCCTTTTGATTCAAGTTTTTTAGCATATTTTACTGCATCATCAACAGAATATCTAAATTCATCAGGCATAGTAGCTATTTCTTCTTTTTCCCCATTTTTTAATCCTTTTTTTACAAATAAAGGATAAATTAAATCTTCTTTATTTAGTTTTGTCTCTCTAAATATCTCTCTTATTTGAGGAGATTTTCTTAATCTTCTCATTCTTCTAATTGGAAAGTTCATAAATATCCCTGATAATAAATTATAATAAATTATTCTATTTTATTATACTTCCTATGTAATTATTACTTAATATATTAATTATTTTTATTATATTTTATTATTTCTATTAGTTATATTAGTTATATTAGTTTTATTAATATTAATTAACTTTATTATATTTTTATTTATTTATTATTTTAATCATTTTTATTATTAATATTGATGAGAATATTAATATTAACATTATAGTAATATCAATGACAATAACATTATTAATACTATTAGAATTATTAGTAATAATGCCAATATTAATAGTATTCCCAATATTAAAATTATAAAAATTATTATTATTATTATTATTATTAATAATATTATCCTCATTGTTAATTATTAATTTAATTAGCCTATTGATAATAATTTTATTAATTAATATCATTATTAATAGTATTAGATAAATATTATTATTAATATTAATATTATTCTAATTAAAATAAAGTTTATTATTATTTTAATTTAAAATCCATAAGTAAGCTATCATTTGCCCCATATGGCTTTTTTGAATAAAATTTCTTAGCATGTTCCACAATAAGAGCATGATATTCTTGATACATAGCTAAATCCTTTGGAAGATTATCTTCAAATAGCTTTTTTACTTTCATATAGCTATCTTTTTCATGAATATAACCAAGATATGAAAATATACGTTTAGTATAAGCATCAACTACAAATTCACATTCTTTATAAGCATATAAAAGAATAGTATCTGCTGTTTCATTTCCTACTCCTTTAACAGAAAGAATATCTTCTCTTGAAGGTGTTTTTCCATTAAGAGACAAATAGAATTTAGCTATATTTTTAATATATTCAGATTTTTGATTATAATAACCTGCACACCTAATAGCTTCTTTAAACTTATTTTCATCAGATTCAATGAGTTTCATAACAGATTTAGGATTAAAATCATCTACAATCCCACTAAGGTTCTTAAGAGCCATATCAACAGAGCGAAAATTAGTATTTTGAGTTAAAATAGCTCCAATAATTATTTCAAATTCCTGTTCCTCTGTTTTTGGATATTCATAATCCTTAGGGTGATAACCCTTGGTAAGGCCTGTTTTATTAGGATTTATTGTATCACAATCAATAAAAGGCCACCAACCTTGGTATGAATATTCTTTTAATAATATTTCATAAATCTTTTCTAATTTTTCAGATATCATCATCAGATACTCTTTTTATTTTTACTTTTACTTTTACTTTTTATTTTTATTTTTTATCTTTTCTTTTTTCTTTTTTTATTCTTTCTTTTTTATATTTTATTAATCAATTATATCCTCTAACTATCAATATATATCTCCTAATTAAATAATCAATAGTTAAGTATATTAAAATTATTAATTATATTATTAACTATAATATCATTAATTATAATAATGTTAAAAAAAATTATAATAATATTAATAAACACTATTAATATTAACACTATTAATCTTATTAATATTATCAATGAATTAATAAAAAAAATAATGGATTAATCAATGAAAATAACTGATTAATTGATTTTGAGGAATTTTATGACCAATACGACTGGAAAAATATTTTCTGTAACTACATTTGGATCAAGTCATGGAAAAGCTCTTGGAGCTATTGTTGATGGATGTCCAGCGAATCTTGAATTGAATAGGGAAGATATTCAAAAAGAACTTGATAAAAGAAGACCTGGAACAAGTTCAATTGTAAGCCCAAGGAAAGAACAAGACCAAATAGAAATTTTATCAGGGATTTTCAATGGAAAAACAGATGGAACACCAATTACAGGAATTGTGAAAAATACAGATCATCAATCAAAAGATTATAGCTATTTGAAAAACACACCAAGACCAGGGCATGGGGACTATGGTTGGATAGAAAAGTATGGAAACTATGATTACAATGGAGGAGGTCGTGGAAGTGGAAGAACTACAATCGGCCATGTTATTGGTGGAGCAATAGCTAAAAAGCTATTATCAAAATTCAATATTAAAGTTTTCTCCCATGTAGTCCAAATTGGAGATATAAAATCTAAAAAAGTAGATATAACTCTTATTGAAGAAAATGCTAGAGAAAATCCAGTGCACTGTGGAGATCCTGAAGCAGCAATAGCTATGGAAGAATTAATTCTTGATTATAAAAAGAAAGGAGATTCTATTGGAGGAATTGTTGAAACAATAGCTATTGGAGTTCCAGCAGGACTTGGAGAACCTGTTTTTGGAAAATTAGATGGAGATTTAGCAAAAGCCCTTATGGAAATTGGTTCTGTAAAAGGAGTTGAAATTGGTCTTGGATTTGAAGTAGCAAAATCATCTGCATCTCAAATAAATGATGAATTTTATATTGATGATAATTCTTCTGTTAAAACACGTACAAACAGATCAGGAGGAATTGTTGGAGGAATTAGTAATGGAATGCCTATTGTTTCAAGAATAGCTATTAAACCAACTCCTTCAATTTCAATGATACAAAATACTGTAGATATTGAAAAAATGGAAAATAAAAAAATAGAAATAAAAGGAAGACACGACCCATGTATTTGCCCGCGAATTACCGCAGTTAGTGAATCTGCTACAGCTATTATTATAGCAGATCATATGATAAGATCAGGATATATTCATCCCAATAATCTTGAAAACTAACCTTTCTTTGAATAAGAAAAATCTTTAGTAAATGTATTTTTTGATATTGAATTTAAACTAGTTTGTTTATCCTTTGAAACAAATGCTTTCTTATTTTTTTTATTTTTCTTATTTTCTTTATCGTTATCATCGTTATTATTATCTTTATTATCCTTATTACTCTTATTATCCCTATTATTATTCTCATTGTGAGTATTATTAATATTGGGATTATTATTAGTATTAGTGTTAGTATTAGTGTTAGTTTTAGTGTTAGTTTTAGTGTTTTTATTAGGATTATTATAACTTTTAAAAGTATTAGATTTATTATTAATTTTATTATTTTTGCTTTTTTTATTATATTTGCTTTCTTTATTTCCACTATTTAAATTTGATTCATGATATTCAATATTTTTATCAATAGCATCTACTTTAAAATTACTTACATTATTGGGATTAATAGATACTACCATACCATCAAATGCTGCTAAAGTAGCTATTCCAGTTTCATTAAAAACTCTTTTAGCTTCATCATTTGGGTTTTCAGATAGCATTTTAAATCCAAAATGTGTCATAATAGCTAATTTAGGTTTAACTTCATTTACTAAGTTAATAAAATTCCGTGTGCACATATGTCCTTTAATTGTCTGATTTCCCGGCCTGATAACACTTGCAATTAAAATATCGGATCCTTTATGATATTTATATAAATTTTCAAAATATTTTGTATCAGAAGTATAAGAAATAACTAAATCATTGGATTTTAACTGAAATCCTACAGCAGTAGGATCCCCATGAACAGTTTTTGTACCTTTAATAGTAAAATTTTCAAAGTTTTTTGTTTTATTTGGACCTAAAACTAATTTTTCTGATTGCCCAGTATGATATTTTGATATAGCTGGACCCCATTGTTTATATCCATTAAATACACTTTGACTTCCCATAACTATTCCTTTAGTTTTAGTCATACCTCTAGTCATTGCTTCAATCAAAACTTCAGCATCATTATAATGATCTGTATGAGAATGTGAAACAAATATTCCGTCTAAAGAAGCAGGATTTAATCCAAATTGATATGACCTAACCAATGCACCAGGCCCCGGATCAATATGAAAGTTTTTACCGTTAAAACTGTCAATTCTAAATCCTCCTGTCATTCTTTTCTGACTAATAGTTGTAAAGCGTCCCCCACCAGTTCCTAAAAAAGTTATCTTCATTGTCCACCTAATCCCAATATATAAACTAATTTATATTTTTGTAAAAGTATATATAAATAATTATGTAAAAATAGAAGTTCTAAAATATAAAAATAAAAAAAGAAAAAATTAGAAATTAGAAATTAGGAAA
>JAISIQ010000130.1 GCA_031261945.1 Methanobrevibacter sp. | reverse complement strand
TCTAATATTATTTAAATTTAACTGTTTAAAACTGGAAAATAAATAAAAAAAAGAAATATAAACGAAATAAAAAGAATTAAAGAAAAAAACACGAAAAACTATTAAGTTGACAGAGTTGATACTGAACCATTAACTTAATATATAACAATTTCAAAATAATAATTGGTATAAATTAATATTTATTAATCAATATTTTTTATATTAAATTATATTATTACTATTTAATAAATATTTAATAATTTTTAATATATTTTAATTAAAATTAATATATATTTTAATAATCTTCAATATTTATAAAATAATTATATAAAATATAATAAATTCAAATATTAGTAAATAAATAAGCATATAAATAGTAATAGTATATAAATAGCATAATAAATAATATTAAATAATATTAAAATTGATTTATAATAATTTTAAAATAGTGTTTAAACTTTAGGAGATTTTAAATGACTTGTAATATTTTAGTTGGTGGAGCTTGGGGAGATGAAGGTAAAGGCAAGTGTATAACTTATCTTTGTAATAAAGACAACCCTAATATAATAGCTCGTGCAGGTGTGGGACCAAATGCTGGTCATTCAGTTGAATTTAATGGTGAAAAATATGGGCTACGTCTTACACCTTCTGGGTTCTTTAATAAAGATGCTAAGCTTCTTATTGGAGCAGGAGTATTAGTAGATCCTGAAGTATTTTTCCATGAATTAGAGTATCTTGATAAATATGATATAAAAAGTAGATCATATGTTGATTATAGATGTTCTATAATTGAAGATGAACATAAGGAAAGAGATAAAGGATCTGAACATTTATTTAAGAAGATAGGTAGTACTGGGACTGGTTGTGGTCCGGGAAATTCTGACAGAGTTATGAGAACAGCTAAAATGGCTAAAGATATATCAGAGCTCAATAATTATACTACTGATGTTCCATTAGAAATAAATAATGCTCTTGAAAATGGAGAAGATGTTTTTATTGAAGGTTCTCAAGGATTTGGACTTTCATTGTATTATGGGACTTATCCATTTGTTACAAGTAAAGATACCACAGCAAGTACTTTTGCAGCTGATGTAGGTGTTGGTCCAACTAAAATAGATGATGTTATCATTGTATTTAAGTCTTATATAACTAGAGTTGGTGAAGGTCCATTTACAACAGAGATGTCTCAAGAAAAAGCTGAAGAAATGGGAATCGAAGAATATGGTACAGTAACGGGTAGGAGAAGAAGAGTAGGTTCTTTTGATATGGATTTAGCTAAAGAAGCTTGTATGATAAATGGAGCTACTCAAATAGCTTTAACTTGTGTAGATAGATTATATCCTTATTGTGAAAGAACTCAAGATTATTCTACTCTCTCTGGTGAAACAAAAAAATTCATAGCTGAAATTGAAGATGCAACTGGAGTTCCTGTAACTATAATTTCAACTGGACCTGATTTAACAGATACTATTGATTTAAGAGATGAATTGCTTTAAATAGCTATCTTATTAATAGCTATTTTATTAAATTAATATTCTCTTTTTTATTATTTTTTATTATTTTCATTATTTCTCTTCTTTTTACTCTTTTTTACTTTCACTATATAACTTAATATAAAAATTTATATATCATAAAAGTACAACTAACAATTGATATAACAATTGATATAATAATTAAGATATTAAATGTGTTGATATTATGAATAAGAAAACTATTATAATTATAGCAATTATAGTTATCATCATAGCTGCGATAGGAGCTTTCACACTTTTAGGAAACTCCTCAAGCGATGATACTATAAATATAGGTTACATGCCTTCTGACCATCATGCTGCATTGTTTATAGCTAATTCTACTGGTCAGTTTGAAGAAAAAGGAATCAAAGTAAATCTCGTCCAATTCAATAACGGCGGAGATATAATGACTGCTGCAGCAAGTGGAGATATTGATATAGCTTATGTCGGAATAACTCCTGCATTATCTTCAATAGCTAAGGGAGTCCCTATTAAAGTTGTTTCATCAGTTCAAAGTGAAGGTAGTGGGATTGTAGCGTCTAAAGGCTCAGGCATATCTTCAATAGCTGATTTAAAAGGTAAATCCGTAGCTACTCCTGGAGAAGCTTCAATTCAATATATGTTACTTTTATATGCTCTTGAAAAAGAAGGATTAACTAAAGATGATGTTTCAATTTCAGCAATGAAGGTTGTTTCAATGGTTGATGCTTTAAGAACTAATAATATTGATGCGATTGTTTCTTATGAACCATTTGTTACAATACCTCTTTCAGAAGGTATTGGTACAGAAATAGCTTCATCTGCAGAGATTTTACCTGACCATCCATGTTGTGTTATTGTAGCAAGAGATGATTTCATTAATAATAAAGGAGATACTCTAAAAGAAATTTTAAAAATACATGAAAATGCAACAAATTTCGTTTTAGAAAATCCTGAAAAAACAGTTGAACTTCTACCTGCAGATATCGTACCTGATGCTGAAGCAGAAAAAGAAGCTTTAAAAAATGTTAAATTTTCATCTGGTCTTGATGATGCATTTATTAATAAAGTATTAGATTTCATGAATATTGAAATCGATATGGGATTATTAAAAGAAGCTTTAACTAAAGATCAAATATTTAAAGTAATATAATATTTGATTATTTTTTTATTTTTTATTTTTTATTTTTTATTTTTTATTTCTTATTTTTTTTTATCTTATCTTATCTTATCTTATTTTGTCTTATTTCATCTTATTTCTTTATTGTTAACGTAGTTAATAGATATTTTATTTTTTATTTTTAATTATAATTTTTTATAAAAATATTTTAAATAGATTTAGTGCTTATTTTAGAAAAAATTATAAGAAAGATTATATAATGATTCTTTATAAATAATAATTATATACCAATAAATTATATATCAATATATTAATATTATTAATAACAATAATAATAGTATTAATAATAATTTTAATAATTCTAATAATAATAATAATAATAATAATAATAATTTTATTAGTAATAATATTAGTAATAGTAATTAGAATAATATTAATAAATATATTAATATTTTTAATTAAGAAAAAACAAGGTTTTTTCTGTATTTTTAATAATAATAATAATTATAATTAATATGATAATAAATAATTTTAGTAATAGTAATTTTTATAATAATTATTTTTATTAAAATATTATTAAAATAAATCTGTTTATAATATAATTTGTTATCTGTATGTATCTGTGTGTGTTATATATAAATTATGTAGGGTTAGTGGTTTAATTGAATAAAAAGATATTGCCGTGGATTATTCCAGCAGTAATTATTGTAATATGGATCATTATAACTGTTGTA
>JAISIQ010000145.1 GCA_031261945.1 Methanobrevibacter sp. | reverse complement strand
TTGTAAATGATTTAATAATTATTTAATAGAATATGGAGATTGTATATTGAAGGATAAGTGTGGGATTGTGGGGATCCATTCTAAAGACTCTTCTAAAGATGTTTCCTCTTATATTTATTATGGTTTACATGCGCTACAGCATAGAGGTCAAGAATCTGCAGGAATAGCTACTTACAGTGATAATGGTAATGGATTAAAACATTATTGTGGTATGGGGCTTGTTGCTGATGTTTTTAAAGATAATCAAATTGATGAATTAAATGGTGAAGTTGGTATTGGACATGTAAGATATTCAACTACAGGTCAATCAAAATTAGAAAGTTCACAACCTTTTATAACTACTTTTGATGATTTTGTAATAGCTATTGCTCACAATGGGGATATAATCAATTCTAAACATCTTAGAAAAGAGCTAATTGATGAAGGATATGAATTTATATCTGATACAGACTCTGAAGTTTTATGTTATTTAATAAAAAGAGAATATGAAAACTCAAAAACAAATGATATGGTTGAAATATTAGAAAATATTTCTGAAATACTCCTTGGTTCTTATTCTCTTGTTATTTTGGTAAATGAGGATATTTATGCTATGAGAGATCCTGCAGGTATGAAACCTTTGGTTATTGCAGAAAAAGATGATTTTTATATTGTAGCTTCTGAAACTGTTGCTTTTGATGTTATGGGGGCTAATTTTATTCGTGATTTTGAACCTGGAGAAATTGTTTATTTTAAAGATAATAAAATAAACTCTCACATAGTCAAAAAAGCTAAAACATGTCAAAAAGCTCATTGTATGTTTGAATATGTTTATTTTGCAAGACCTGATAGTGTTATTGATGGTAAAACTGTTTATCAAGTTAGATTAAATATAGGAAAAGAGTTATATAAAGAATTTCCAATTGATGCTGATGTTGTAATGCCAGTTCCTGATTCTTCTATTCCTGCAGCTATTGGTTATTCAAGAGCTTCTGGCATCCCTTATGGTGAAGGATTAATTAAAAATAGATATGTAGGTAGGACTTTTATTATGCCTACTCAAGAAGAAAGAGAACTTGCAGTAAAACTGAAAATGAATCCTCTTGTTTCTGAATTAAAAGATAAAAAAATAGTTCTTATTGATGATAGTATTGTTAGAGGAACAACTTCGGAATCTTTAATTGAAATTTTAAAAGAAGCTGGAGCAAAAGAAATACACTTGATGATTGGTTGCCCTCCAGTAATTGCTCCATGTTATTATGGTGTGGCTATGGCATCTAAAGATGAGCTTGTTGCTGCAAACAATACTGTTGATGAAATTAAAGAAAAATTAGGTGTTGATTCATTAGGTTATATTAGCTTAGATGCTCTTATTGATTCTATTGGAATCTCATCAGAAGATTTGTGTCTTGGTTGTGTTAATGAAGATTATCCTACTGAAATTCCAAAAGATTTAGAAGTAGAAACCTATTATAAATTTTAATAAACAGAATAATAGCTATAATACTAACTATATTAAATAATCTATTATAATAGCTATTATTATAAATTAATAACTTATTATTTGTCCCAATTATCTTCAGTTATGCAATCTACAATTCCCTCATAAGATAATATAACTGTTCCATTTTTTGCAGTCATTCTTTTATCAATATCTAAACTTATTGTCGTTGATTTAGGAGAACATATCTGTTCAAGAACATCAAATCCAAGAAAACCATTAATTTTATAGTATTTAATTAATTTGGTTTCAACTTTTCCTTTTCTTACTAAAAATAGCTTTATTGAATATTTATCATTGTCATGATCTTTTAATTGAATAAAATCATCTCTATTCATTATACTTAATAGCTTTCCTTCTGTGTGAATATAGCTATTTTTTTCATCTATAATTAATTTATTTTCTTCGTTTATTTTCATTTTTATTCCCTTTATGATGATTATTTTATTTTTTTAAATTTTTATTTATTTCATAATTATAATTAAAATATAATTTAATTTTATATAATTTTTATATAATTTTAATTTTATATAATCATATATTAAATATTAATAGTATTAATAATTAGTAGTAGTATTATTAGAGATTTTAGTAGTAGTAGTTGTAGTTGTTATTGATATAAATAATAATGATATTAAGATTAAGATAATACTAACTAGTAAATAAAATAAATCAGTGATTAAACTAAGTGATAAAATGGTTGAATTATTATCTCCTGCTGGAAATTTAATAGCTCTAAGAGCAGCTCTTGAAAATGGAGCAGATTCAGTTTATATTGGTCTTGAAGATAATAATATGAGGACAAATGTATCGAATTTTACACTTGAAGATGTGAAAAAAGCATCTAAAATAGCTAAAGATTATTCTTCTAAACTATATCTTTGTACAAATACAATAATGAAAGAGCAAGATATAAAAGATCTCCAAAATAATCTTGAAAAATTAAAAGAATCAGAAATCGATGCATTAATAATAGCTGACATTGGCTTAGCTGAAATAGCTAAATCTGTAGGAATTGAAGCTCATATGAGTGTTCAAGAAAATATATCAAATAGCTATGCTCTTAAAACATTGAAAAAAATTGGAGTAAGTCGAGCTATTCTTTCAAGAGAGCTTAATATAGAAGAAATATCAGAAATAGCTAAAATAGGTAAAAAATCCTCAATTGAAACAGAAATTTTCATTCATGGAGCTATGTGTATGGCTATTTCGGGTAGGTGTTTTTTAAGCTATGGTTTATATGGAAAAAGTGCTAATTGTGGAGAATGTCTTCAACCTTGTAGAAAACAATGGAAAATAGCTATTTCTCAGGATAAAAGTTCTCATTTTTATGGAGAGGATAATGATTCTTCATTTTTACTTGGAAAAGCAGAGGATAATACTTATAAAAGCAATTTTATAAGCCCTAATGATATGGCAATGATTGAACATATTCCAGAACTTATGG
The DNA here is from genome assembly GCA_031261945.1 of Methanobrevibacter sp. Lineage (GTDB taxonomy): Archaea > Methanobacteriota > Methanobacteria > Methanobacteriales > Methanobacteriaceae > Methanobaculum. Next base: position 312 of record JAISIQ010000145.1, on the reverse strand, counting down.
AAACTGGTGTTGATGCATTTAAAATTGAAGGAAGGGCTCGTTCTCCAGATTATGTAGCTACAACTACAAAAATTTATAGAGAATCTATTGATTCTTATCAAACTGATCCAAATACCTATAAATTCAATCCGCAATGGCTTGAAGAATTAAAAAAAGTATTTAATCGAGGTTTCGATACAGGTTTTTATTTTAATCAACCTTATAAAATTAGCAAAGATAATCAATCTAAATTCATTAAAAAAGATATAGCTCGCGTAGTTAATTATTATAATAAAGTTAATGTAGCTGAACTTCAACTATGGGATGAAATAG
>JAISIQ010000090.1 GCA_031261945.1 Methanobrevibacter sp. | reverse complement strand
ATCATACATAATAATTTTTTAATAAATTTTCCATTAGATTTAAATATAGAATAAATATATATTAATAATAATATCTATTATTTAATAAAAAATTTATAAAAATCATAATAATTTTATATAACTTATTATGTTTTATGAAGTTTATAGATTTTTGCAGTGATTTAAAAGATGTATATTCTTTTATTTTTAAATTATCAGTATTCAACTCTTTGTTGAATTACTATTAGATATATTTCTAATTATTTATAATAATAGCTATATTTATAACAATTATCAAGTTTATATTATGGAAATATAAGCTTAACAAATTAATAAACAATTTAATAAAGAAATTAGATAAGGATATGTGATTATATGAAAATTCCTAAAGAAAAAAGAACATATTGCCCAAAATGTAAAACTCACACTGTTCACGAAGTACTTGTAGCTAAAAAAAGAAAAGCTAGTGAATTAAAATGGGGACAAAGACAATTTAGAAGAGTTACTAGTGGTTACAGAGGTTATCCAAGACCTTTACCTGGTGGTAACAAACCTGTTAAGAAATTAGATTTAAGATACAAATGCAAAACTTGTGGTAAATCAAGAGTTGCTTCATCTTTTAGAACTGGTAAACCAGAATTTGTAGCTAAATAAATCAAATGAGCTAAAATGAGCTAATAAATCAGATAAACTATAAATTAGATAAATGATATTTAACTAAAACTAACTAGGTCTTTAAAAGGTGATTAAATGTCTAATGAAAAAAGAGGAAATTTTCTAAAAGTCAAATGTTTAGATTGTGATAATGAGCAAATAATTTTTGACAGAGCTGCTTCTAATGTAAAATGTATTATTTGCGGTAAAAGTCTTGTAGCTCCTCGTGGAGGAAAAGCTAAAATAACAGCTCATATTGATGAAGTATTAAGATAATTAAATAGCTATTTTAATTAATATATAATGAATATAGCTATTAATTTTTTTATTTTTATAATGTTATAATATTTATAATAATAAAATTTAATTTATAAATTTTATATTTTATTAATTTATAAATCTTATATTTATAATATTTTTATATATAATTTCATAATTTTATTTATTTTTAAAATTTTTATTATTTTTAGGTGTTTCAATGGTAAGAAAAAGTCAAGAATGGCCAAATGAAGGAGAACTTATAGTTGCTACTGTTTATAAAGTTCTTAATTATGGCGCGTTCGCAAATTTAGAAGAATATGCTGGAAAGGAAGCTTTTATTCATATTTCTGAAGTATCTTCTGGTTGGGTAAAAAATATACGAGATCATGTAAGAGAAAACCAGAAAATTGTTGCTCGTGTTTTAAGAGTTAATCCTAGGAAAGGCCATGTCGATGCTTCTTTAAAAAGAATAAGGGAAGATCAAAGAACTAAAAAAATCCAGCAATGGAAGGTTGAACAAAAAGCTGAGAAATTTTTAGAATTAGCTGCTAAATCATTAGATAAAGACTTAGACACTGCTTATGAAGAAGTAGGCTATGAGCTTATGGATAAATTTGGAGATATCTATGGTGCTTTTGAAAGTTCTGCTGAAGAAGGAGCTTCTGTTTTAATTGAAGAAGATATAGATGAAAAATGGGCTGAAACAATAGCTGAAATAGCTAAAAAGAACATTACTCCTCCTGAAGTTCATATTTCTGGATATGTAGATATTCGAACTTATGATTCTAATGGTGTTGAAATTGTAAAAGAAGCTCTTAAAGCTGCTGAAGAAGAAAATATTGAGGTCCAATCTGTTGGAGCTCCTCGTTATAGAATCACTGTTAAATCTTCTGATTATATTCAAGCTGAAAAAGATTTAAAAGCTGCAGCTGAACGTTGTATAAAAATTATTGAAGATTCTAATGGCAATGGCATATTTTTACGTGAATTAGAATAGCTATAACCTTTTGTTCAGGATGAGTATGATTATATGAAAATGAAAATGCATAAATGTAACTTGTGTAATGTTTATACTCTTAAAGATAATTGTCCTGATTGTGGAGGATCTTTGAATGTTATTTATCCTCCTAAATATTCTATTGATGATAAATATGGAAAATATCGTAGAAAATTAAAAGAAGAAGCAAAAGAACAAGCTAAAAGAACAAATTAAAAGAACAACCTAAAAGAACAGGCTAAAAGAACAAGTTCAAACGACAAATTAAAGCATTGAAACAAAGCTAAATAAATAGCTAATTAATATTTTAGAAGGAAATACCATGAAAAACACTGAAATTAATGTAATAGAAGAAATTACTTTAGATAATCCTATATTCATAGAAGCTCTTCCAGGCATTGGTCATGTAGGCAAATTAGCAGCAGATCATATGATTGATGAATTAGGAGCTACAAAATTCGCAGAAATCTATTCTCATTTCTTCCCTCCTCAAGTATTTGTTGATGAAGATGGAATTGTTGAGAATATGATTAATGAGTTCTATTATTTGAAATCTCAAGGAGAAGGAAAAAGAGATTATATAATTCTTGTAGGAAACACTCAAGGATTGTCTCCTGAAGGTCAATATGAATTATGTAAAATTATTTTAGATTTTGTTGAAGGTTATAATTGTAATGAAATTTATACCTTAGGTGGCTTAGCTCTTGGTCATCCAGTTGAAGAATCTCGCGTTTTTGGAGCAGCTACTGATATTGAAACTATTGAATTTTTAAAAGAAGCAGATATTGAAATTCGTTCTGCTGATGGTGGAATAGTTGGTGCTTCTGGCTTACTTTTAGGTTTAGGAAAACTTAGAAATATGAAAGGAGCTTGTTTAATGGGAGAAACTCCAGGATATTTCATTGATGCTGAAGCAGCTGAAGCTATTTTAATGAAATTAGCTCTTCTTTTAAATGTAGAAATAAATGTAGATAAATTAGATGAAAGAGCTGAAGAAACAAGAAAGATGATTTCCAAAGCCCAGCAAATGGAACAAGAAATGATGAACAAAGCTGTGGGCTCTGGAGAAGATGAT
>JAISIQ010000184.1 GCA_031261945.1 Methanobrevibacter sp. | reverse complement strand
ATTCTGGTATGATGAAGACAGGTGTTCTGGTTCCAATAGATAGTCCAGTTCCAACACCTATTCCAGTTCCAACAGATAGTCCAGTTCCAATAGTTATTATAGTCCTAATAGCTATTCTTGCTTTAATAGCTATGTTCTTCATTGTTATTGGACTTAGAAGAAGGAATTAGAAGAAAGAAAGAGATTAATTTTCAGGGATTAGATATTGGTGGGCAAGTATTAGTAAGGAACCACTTTTATCTGTTTTTTATTTTTAATTTTTTTAATATTAACTGATTTATATTTATTTTAAAATTAGTTTTAATAAATACTTTTTTTTTAAATCATGTTTATATTTGTTTTGTGATTTCTTTTTAATAGCTATTTTTTTGTTTTGAATTGACGACGAGCGTTAGCGAGGATGTCAATTCCCTGTTAATTATTATTTTTAGTTTGTATTGATGTTAATTATGGTTTTGGTTAAGTCAGATCTATTTTAGATAAAATGAGTTATAGATAATTGTTTTGATGATATTTCTGAGGGTATGTTTCTTGTTTTTTGTTGGATTTTACAAATGAATTTTTAGGAAGTTCTCTTGATGAAAATTTTGTTGAAAAGCTTGATTAAAAAATAGATTAAAAATTAGATTAAAAATAATAAAAATCACAAAATAGTACAATAAAATACCACAAAATAGTACAATGAAATACCACAAAATATTATAGCAAGATATTACAAAAAAATATTCAATGAAATTGATATGGTTATTCCTATGAAAAACAAATATTTAAAACGTGTAATTGATGATATATTGAAAGAACGTTTAGAAATGATTGGAGCAATTGTGATTGTTGGTCCTAAATGGTGTGGTAAGACAACAACAGCTGAACAACATGCCAAAAGTGTAATAAAATTACAAGATCCTGATAAATCAAAATCTTATTTAGAATTAGCTGAAATTAAACCATCTGCCCTTTTGGAAGGAGAAACTCCAAGATTAATTGATGAATGGCAAATGGCAACAGTGCTATGGGATGCTGTTCGAACAAGTGTTGACAATTTAAATGAAGTTGGACTATACATTTTAACAGGCTCAACTTCAGTAGATGAAAGCGAAATAATGCACTCAGGAACTGGTAGGATAAATAAATTAAGTATGATGCCAATGAGTTTATTTGAAAGTAAAGAATCAAATGGCAAAATAGCTATCATTGACCTATTTAATTCACCAGATATGAATATCGATGGTATTAAATCAGAATTGTCAATTGAAGAATTGATTTTTGCTAGTTGTCGTGGAGGATGGCCGGATAGCTTAAATAAAAAAACTAAAAAAGCACAGCTTTTTATTGTGTCCAATTATATTGATAATATTTGTGAAAGTGATGCATCTACTGTTGATGGAGTTAAGCGTGACCCTCAAAGAGTTAGAACTATTATGCAGTCTTATGCAAGAAATATATCAACTCTTGTATCAGATGAAACTATACTAAAAGATGTTCGAGCTAATTTTGCAAATATGAATAAAACAACATACTATTCTTATATTGATGCATTGACTAGATTGTTTGTTATAAATAATCTTCCTGCTTGGAATCCTAATATAAGGTCCGCTACAGCTATTAGATCAAGTTCAAAAAAAGAATTTATAGATCCATCAATTGCAGTAGCTTCATTAGGTTTGACACCAGAATCATTATTATATGATTTGAATACATTTGGATTTATATTTGAAAATTTGTGCATAAGAGATTTAACTGTTTATTCTAGTTCAGTAGATGGAAAAATATCATATTATAGAGACCGATATGGCCTCGAAGCAGATTGCGTGTTACATCTAAAAGATGGACGATATGCTCTTATTGAATTTAAATTAGGTAGTAGTGGGATTGAAAAAGGTGCAAAAAATTTAATAAAGCTTGATAATTTAATAAAAAAACATATAAAAGAAGACAAATTAAATATAAAAGAACCATCTTTTTTAGCTGTTGTTACAGGGACAGAGTTAGCTTATACAAGGTCAGATGGAGTTAAAATATTACCAATTGGATGCTTAAGATAATTATAAAAATTAATGTTATACTTTTCCCGTTATATGAAGTTATTTGACTTTCCAGAAAATACTGAATTTTTTTCTAATTCTTCTGGTTTTAAAAAATATTTTATAGGTGTTAACCTGCTATTAATACTATTATTCTTGTTATCATTAGTGTTATTTGGTATTATTACTGTGTTATTACTGTTATTAGTGTTATTACTGTTATTAGTATTGTTAGTATTGTTAGTATTATTAATGCTATTATAGTCAAACACCAAATTTTTGGTACAAAAATTTTCAATTTATATATAAAATAAGCAAAAAATTTAGTTCCAAAAATTAAGTTTTGTACTATAGCTCCTACTTAAATGTAGGGGTGGTATTAATGCAATCATTTGAACTTTTAGAAATAGCTATTATTAGCGATTTTTATTATTTTGACAATGATTAAAATTATTGCCATGTTCTCAATGAACTAAATAAAAGGTTTTTTTTATACGATATAGGGGACTACACCTTAAAATTACTTTTTTTACTTTTTTTATTAGATATTTTTTATGAATAGCTTTTGCGAGTAATAGTTATTTTTTGTTTTGAATTGACGACGAACGGAGTGAGGATGTCAATATTTGGGAGGGCAAAGCCCGAGTAAATTCTGGAAACGAAGACGAAGTCGAAGTTTCCAAATTCCGTGTTAATTTATTAATCATAAAAATAATATTTAATTCATGGCTGGATTTGAAACTACTATAATAGCTGTTTTAGTAATGATTTTTTTAGGATATTTTCTAAAAAGAATAGAATTACTTAAAACAGCTGATGTTGAGACTTTAAATAAGATAGTTATTAATATAGCTATGCCTTGTTTGATATTTTCTTCTCTTTATCTTGCTGATTTATCTATAATAGCTGATTTAGCTATTCTTCCACTTATTGGAATTATCGTAGGTTTTTCATGTGGCTTAATAGCTTATATCATTCTTACATTAAAAAAATACCCTAAAAAGAAGAAATGGAGCATATTACTTCCCATAATTCTTGGAAACACAGCATTTTTAGGATTTCCATTGATTCTTGGAGTATTTGGTAGTGAAGGATTAATAAGAGCTATTTTCTATGATATGGCTTCTCTTATAACTTTTTTATCTTTAAGCATAATTCTTATTTTTAATTTTGATGGGAAATTTAAAGATGCTATTAAAAGAGTTTTAAGTTTTCCAATTCTTTGGGCTGTTATTTTAGGACTAATTCTTAACTTTTTAAGTATTCCTATTGGAGATTTAGCTATTACAATCATTGATTATTTAGCTGCAGCAGCTATTCCATTAATTATGATTTCATTAGGTCTTTCTCTCCATTTTGAAGGATTTAAATATCATCTTAAAATAGCTACAATAGCTACAATCATAAAACTCATGATTGGCCCAATAATTGCTATGTCAATAGCTATTTTATTTGGATTAACAGGAATGGAATTTACAATAGCTATTGTTGAAGCAGGTATGCCTTCTGGAATGCTAACCTTGGTTTTAGCTATTGATCATGATCTTGATTTTAGATTAACTGCTGATTGTGCTCTTATTACAACTGTTTTTAGTTTAATTACTTTGCCAATAATTATGGCTTTGTTATAATAGCTGTAATAAATAAATCTAATATAATAATCTAATATAATAATTTAATATAATGATTGGATATATTTCAATTATTCGTTTTTATATTTTAATTATACTCAATTATACTCAATTATACTTAATTATACTTAATTATAATTAATTATTAATTAAATTCGTATTAATAAGAATATACACAATATTTATATAATTTATTGAATAAATAATAATATTATTTAATAATATTTCTAATAATATTATTTCATTAATAATAGATTCATTAATATTCATTAATAATAGAATATAGGATAAATATATGTATTAATAAAAATTAATAATGTGAGTTTGTCTCATAATTATTATTTTTTAAACAAAATAAAAAATGGTGAATTATGTTAACTAAAAAAATAAACAATAAGGTAATCCTTTTAATAATAATGATTGTAATTGGATTTTCTCTTTTATTTATTGTGAATTCAGTGAGTGCTACTTCATGGAGTAGTAGTAATGCAGAACCTTCTTCAGATCATTTTTATATACATGTTGCTAATTGGGGAAGCGCATTTAAACCAAATCATTGGACTGCTCCAAATGGAGTGTCATTTACTGATAAAGCATGGCTTTTAGCTTATGTTGCAGGTTATGAGATAGTCTTTTTTGATAAAAACCATACTATAATAGACCAATTAAGTGGAACATTAACTTCTGGTTCTGGTGTATATGATATTACCATACCTGCGGGGACTGTTGCTATGCAAATCACTGCTAAGAATGGTTTAGGAGATAATTTAATGTTTGCAGTACCTGCAGAAGGTGGAGGAGCAATGAATTTTGACGGCACTACTCGAAGTAGAAATTTCCATTTGAAAATGGTTAATGGATGGGATAGTGGATATTTGAAATTATATCAAGGTTCTGATGAGATTAATGGAGAGACTATGTTAGACATCATTAAAGAGTTCCCATCAGAAGCTGCAGAATTTATGATGGATTAAAATATGATTTAAAAATAATATTTTATAAAATTTAATAAAATGAATTTAAAAAATGAATTTATAATAAAAATATTTATAAAAATATTTAATAAAAAATGAATTTATTAAAATTTAACCGTGATTTTATGTTAATTAAAAAAATAAAACTTATAGGAACCTTATGTTTAGTTTTAAGTATTTTATTCATGTCTGTAGGTTCTGTTAGTGCTGAAACATGGCATAGTAGTGAAGGAGACTCTAATGACCATTTTTATGTACATACATGTAGTTGGGGAAGTGCATTTAAAGCAAATCATTGGACTGCTCCAAATGGGGTGTCATTTACTGATAAAGCATGGATTTTAGCTTATGCTGCTGAATTTACTATTACTTTTTATGATGCTAATGGTAGTGAAATAGATAAATTAGATAAAACAATGACCTCTGGTTCTGGTGTTTTAGATATTGTTATTCCAAAGGGTGCCGTTTCAATGAAAGTTAATCCTTATGACTATGATATTACTGATGGTGATGAAGATGCTGAATTAGAGGACATTCCTACTGCTGGTGGAGGAGCAATGAACTTCGACGGTACAACTAAATCTAAGAATTTCCATTTAAAGATGGTTAATGGATGGGACAGTGGTTATGTAAATCTACAAGACTACAGTACCATGAATACAAGGGTGTGAAATCATGTCTACTTTAAATATCTTTAAAGATGCCCTTTCTTTTCCCATAAAAGAGTGGAAAAAGTGGTTAATTCTTGGAGTATTAATGGTGATACTTAGTATTTTTAAAGTATTAACAAGTTTTGGCATAATTACAAGTTCATTTCTTCCTCCAATAATTGAAGCTATTTTAGCTTTAGTTATAGCTATTGTTTTTGGATTTGCTATTGCAGGTTATAAAATAAGTATTATAAAAGACACAATTAATAATTCTGCCATAATGCCTTCATTTAATATAAGAAATGATTTTTTCATGGGAGTTAAATATGTTGTTTTAGCTATTGTTTATTATATAATTCCAGCTATCATAATATTTGTAACTGCATATTTGACTAATGCATTCAATTATTTACATATGTTATATTCCCATTATACAATGTATGGATCTGTTGCTACATCTACTCTTTCAACATCAGCAGATATTAGTTTATTAATTGTTATAATGGTTTCATTACTTGTTTTAGTAATATTTGAAATATTATTAATAATAGCTACGGCTGTTTTTGCTGAAACTGGGAAATTAACAAGTGCAATGAACATGAAGAATGTAATTGTTAAAATTAGTGAAATAGGTTGGAAAAATTACATTATTTGGTTAATTATCTATTTAATAGCTTTTATTATCATGGATTTAGTAATTAGCTTAGTACATTTAATTCCAATGTTTTGGTCATTAATCATTCCATTATTTATAAGCTCTTATTTTGCAATATTCATATCTAGGGCTGTTGGTTTATTATATTCGTCATCTAATAATTAAATTAAGTGATATTAGTATTTTACTTATTAATATTCACTTATTTAATAAACCAATTATTCATTTTTATTTTTTTAATTATTTTAATTTTTTATTTTAATTTTTTTTAATTTTTTTAAGTCTTTATTCACTATTTCTTTAATTAGTATTATTATTTTTAATCAATATTATTATTACTCAGTATTAATTACTCAATATTATTATTACTATAATTAATATTAGTATTACTATAATTTAAAATAGTATCTTGATTATTATTTATTCTTCTATTTTAATCTTTTATTATTCTTATTATTGTATTATATATAATAAAAATTCTTATATTAATAATCATCATCATTATAATAGCTATTTTCTATTTTTAGCATCTTTAGTTGGATTTTCATTCATTGTATATAAACTTTACTCCATCCTAAAAATAGAAACCTTTATTAACTTATATGGCAGACATAACACTATAAATAATTATGAATTTTATCTCTTTTTATGTTTTATGAAATAGTTAAAAATAGCTATGAATGACTAAATTCGGCTGAAAGTTGTTTAAATAGCTATTATATAGAGAATTTTCATAGAATTATTAAAAGAATAAATATAAATAATTTTTATAAATATTAAATAAATATTAAAAATATTAAATTAAAAAAACATTAAATTTAAAAATATTAAATTTAAAATTAGATTTAATATTAAATTTATATATAAAATTAAAATTAAATAAATTTAAATTTAAAAATAAATTGTCAACTTGTACAAGGTGATTTTAAAATGGCAGAAGAAAATAGAGATATTGAAAATGAAGAGCCACGTATTGGGGTTTATGTTTGCCACTGTGGTATAAACATTGGTGGGGTTGTTGATGTCCCTGCTGTTGCAGAATATGCAAAAAGCCTTCCTAACGTAGTTCTTGCGAAAGATTACAAATATTATTGTTCTGATCCAGGACAACAAGCTATCCAAGAGGATATTAAAGAGCACAACTTAAATAGAGTTGTTGTAGCTGCATGTTCCCCTCGTCTTCACGAAGCAACATTTAGAAGATGTGTAAGAGAAGCAGGATTAAACCAGTTCTTGTTTGAGTTTGCTAACTTAAGAGAACAAGATTCTTGGGTACATATGGGCGAACCAGAAGAGGCAACTGAAAAAGCTAAAGATTTAACCAGAATGGCTATAGCTAAAGCAAGACTCCTCGAACCTTTAGAAGCTTCAAAGGTATCTGTGGATAATAGAGCTATGGTTATTGGTGGTGGAGTAGCTGGTATTCAGTCTGCACTTGATTTAGCAGATATGGGCTTTAAAACCTACATGGTAGAAAAACAGCCAACTATCGGAGGAAGAATGGGACAATTGGATAAAACTTTCCCAACTCTTGATTGTTCAATGTGTATTCTCGCACCTAAGATGGTGGATGTAGGTAAGCACGAAAATATCGAGCTTATGACTTACTCTGAAGTAAGAGAAGTACATGGTTATATTGGAAACTTTACTGTAAAAGTAGAAAAGAAACCAAGATTCATAAATGAAGAATCATGTGTTGGTTGCGGTTCTTGTGTAGAAGTTTGTCCAATAGAAATGCCTAATTACTTTGATGAAGGAATTGGTATGGTAAAGGCAGCATATATTCCTTTCCCACAAGCAGTTCCATTGTGTGCTACAATTGATCATGATTACTGTATTCAATGTAAATTATGTGACCAAATCTGTGAACGTGGTGCAGTAAATCACGACCAAGAAAGTGAATATGTAGAACTTGAAGTAGGTACTATTATTGTAGCTACTGGTTATGATCCTTATGATCCTACAGAAAAACTTGAATATGGTTATGGTTCTCACACTAATGTAATTACAGCTATGGAAATTGAAAGAATGATTAATGCTTCTGGTCCTACTGAAGGAAAAGTTGTAAAACCATCCGACAATGAAAAACCTAAGCGTGTTGCATTTATTCACTGTGTTGGTTCAAGAGATGAGCAAATCGGTAAACCATATTGTTCAAGAGTATGTTGTATGTACTCAATGAAAAATGCTCAGTTAATCAAGGATAAAATGCCTGATGCTGAAGTAACTCTTTACTACATGGATATTCGTGCATTTGGTAAAGGTTTCGAAGAGTTCTACAAAAACTCCCAAGAAAAATACGGTATCAAGTTTGTTAGAGGTAGACCTGCTGAAGTTATCGAAAATCCTGATTTAACCTTAACAGTTAGAGGTGAAGATACTTTACTTAATACTGTAACTGAATATGATTATGATTTAGTTGTTTTAAGTGTCGGTCTTGTACCACCTGAAGGTTCTGAAGAGTTAAGACAAACTATCGGTCTTTCCAAGAGTGGAGACGGTTTCTTAATGGAAGCTCACCCAAAACTCAGACCTGTTGATACCTTAACTGATGGTGTATACCTTGCTGGTGTAGCTCAAGGTCCTAAAGATATTCCTGATGCAGTTGCTCAGGGTTCTGGTGCTGCAGCTCGTGCAGCTATTCCTATGGTTAAAGGTGAAGTGGAAATTGAACCTATTGTAGCTGTTACTGATGAAAACATCTGTGGAGCATGTGAAGTTTGTGTTGAATTATGTCCTTATGGTGCAGTGTCTATTGAAAACGACAATGCAGGCGTTAATGTCGCGTTATGTAAAGGATGCGGTACCTGTGTAGCTGCATGTCCATCTGGAGCAATGGATCAACAGCACTTTAAGACTTCTCAGATTATGGCTCAGATTGAGGCTGCTCTTGAGGATGTAGGTAAATAGACCTGTTCTTAATTAAGGAAAATTTATTTTTTCCTTTATTTTTTTTATTTTTTTATTATTAGCTATTCTTTTTGTTTTTTTTCTTATTTTAGTGTATATTCTTTTTTAATAGCTATGTTTTTTTATTTGAATTGACGACGAGCCGAAGGCGAGGATGTCAATTTCGTGTTGAATTTTAATAGCTATTTTTTTTGTTTTGAATTGACGACGAGCCGAAGGCGAGGATGTCAATTCCCTGTTAATTTAAGTTAAAGTTTAAATAATTAAAAGTTCATATAAATATACATCTTATAATAATAATTCTATTATAAATTAATTAAAAAATAATCATAAAATAATCATAAAATAATTATAAATATTGCGATATCAAGAGTTTAGGTGTTTAAATAATGTCTGATAATCAAAATAATGTTTCACAAATCCAAGAATTAATGAAAACCCATGAGAGCTGGATGAAAAATAGTATAAACCTCATTGCAAGTGAAAATATCACAAGTTCTCAAGTAAAGGGAGCTATGGTTTCTGATCTTTCTCATAGATATGCAGAAGGTAAATGTGGTGAAAGATTTTATGAAGGATGCAAATATATTGATGGTATTGAAGCTATAACAATAGAACTTTCTAAAAAATTATATAAAGCAGAGCATGTCAATGTTCAGCCTACTTCTGGTGTAGTAGCTAATATAGCTGCGTTTTTTACCTTTGCAAAACCAGGAGATAATATGATGGCTCTTGAGGTTCCTGTTGGGGGTCATATTAGCCATGCAAATGTTAGTGCCGCGGGTATCAGAGGTCTTAAAGTCACACCTCATCCTTTTGATGAAAAATCAATGAATATTGATGCTGATGCAATGCAAAAGAAAATTAAAGAGCTAAAACCAAAAATAGTCCTTTTAGGTGGAAGTTTATTCCTCTTCCCACATCCTGTTAAAGAAGCTAAAGAAGCTGCTGATGAGGTTGGAGCTAAAGTAATGTATGATGGTGCTCATGTTCTTGGTTTAATAGCTGGAGGTAAATTCCAAGATCCTCTTAGAGAAGGTGCTGATATTTTAGTTGGAAGTACCCATAAAACATTCCCAGGAACTCAGGGCGGAATCATTCTAACAAAAGAAGAATATGCAAAGGAAATTGATGAAGCTGTTTTCCCTGGTGTTGTTAGTAATCATCATTTACATCATGTAGCTGGACTTGGAATAGCTACTGCCGAAATGCTTGAATTTGGTGTAGATTATGCAGACCAAACAATCAAAAATGCAAAGGCATTAGCTCAGAATTTACATGAACTGGGGTTCAATGTTTTATGCGAAGATTTAGGCTTTACTGAATCTCATCAAGTTGTATTCGATGTTTCTCAAATAGCTAAAGCTTCAAAATTAGCTAAAGATCTTGAAGCTAATAATATTATATTAAATAAAAATCTTCTTCCTTGGGATAATGTTAATAGATCAGATGATCCTTCTGGTATAAGAATTGGTAGTCAAGAAATCACAAGAAGAGGAATGAAAGAATCTCAAATGTCTGAAATAGCTGAACTCATTAAAAAGGTAGCTATTGATAATAAAGATGTTAAAGATGAAGTTAAAGAGTTTATGAATCAATATACTAAGGTTCATTATGCTTTTAAAGAAGATGAAGCTTATCAATACATAGAATTTTAAAATAAGAATTTTACAGATAGTATTGGTAGTATTGACAGTATTGGTAGTATTGGTGGTATTTTTAATAATGGTATTGTTACCAATGATATTATGAAAATAGCTTGGGGAATAACAGGAGCAGGACATTTACTTGCTGAAACAGTAGATGTTATAGAGGATTTAGCTGAAGATCATGAAATTACAATCTTTCTTTCTAATGCTGGAGAAGAAGTCTTAAAGATGTATGGACTCTATGAAAGAATAGCTACACTCACTGGAGGCAGATACAAGGAATTAGCTCTTGACTCTGATCAGAGCTTTAGTTATCCTATTTCAGGTCGTCTTTCTCTTGGAAAATATGATCTTTTTGTTCTTTCTCCAACAACTTCAAACACTGTTGCTAAAATCGTTCATGGAATAGCTGATTCTCTTGTAACTAATTCAGTTGCTCAAGCAGGAAAAGGAGGAGTTCAAACTCTCATTGTTCCAGTTGATTTTGAAGAAGGGGATGTTGAAACTATTCTTCCTTCAAAGCTTGATCTTGAAAGTTGTGCAGATTGTGAAGTTTGTGAAGCTTCAAATAGCTGTTCCCAAGGAGCTATTATTCCAAAAAAAGAGATAAATCTTCTAAAATGTATTGGTTGTGGAGATTGTACAGATTCATGCCAATATGATGTTATTTCAGCAGGAAAATTAGTTACTATTCATATGCGGGGAATTGACATTGAAAATACTCATAAATTAGTTCTTATGGATGGTATTTATGTCTTAAAACATCCAAATGAAGTTAGAAAACATATTTAATTCATATTTTTATTCTATTCTTTTTATTTTTGGTGGTTATAAGGAGTATAGGTATCAAACCTCGTGTTAGCATGTTAGATATTATATTCGCATTATTTAATAAAACATTTGATAATAGTTATTATTTCATGTATTACTAATATGAGCAATGATATTTCTTCCATAATAACCACCTCCTTTTATTTAGTAAGGAGATGCTTCAGCACATGAAAGCAAGCAACTCCTTCAATTTTTTTAGAAGTGAGGCTTGATTACCTATAGATTTATTATGTTTTTTCTCATATATTAGTATTACTATTTATTCTATTAGTATTAAAAACACCCAAAAAATATTTATATAATGAATTACAATAAGTTATAATACATGAAAGTAAGCAACAGAAATTCAATAATTTTTATTTATTGAATTTCTTACTCTTTTTTTTATTTATATTAAATTATATAGATTTTATTTTATTCTTATATTGTCCTTATTTATTTTTATTCAATATTGCTTTATTTTAACTTTCTTTTCAAATTGATATTTTTTAATCTTAATACAATTTTTACTTTTCATTGTAATTTCTTATTTTCTCAATGATTTTGATATAACCTAGTAATTTTCATATTAAGATGTAAAATTGTCTTTATTTCAATGAAAAAGCTTATATATTACTTTAAACTATTATTAAATAGCTAATATTAATTGCAAACATTCATTAAATTTTTTAAAATATTTATCGTGAATTTATTTAAATTTTATTTAATTTAATATTGTTATAATTCTTATTAGTTGGTTAATATTACTTATTTAGTAGTATATTTTAATATTTGTCGAATTTATTATTAAGGAGAGTATGATAATAATATTTATAGGTATTTGGAGTATTTTTTAATATTTAGAACTTTAAATAGCTTCAATAGCTTCAGTAGTTTTAATATCTTTAATATCTCTAATAGTTCTAATAGCTCTAATATTAGTGATTATTTTGTTAATATTTATTATTTTATTGGTATTTTTTAATAATTTTTAATATTAATTCTAATGTTATTTATATTACTTTTATTACTTCTATTACTTCTATTATTTCTAATACTTCTGATAATTCTAATATTTCTAATATTTTTAATAGTTTTAATAGTTTTAGCATTTTAAAAATGTTTTTAGTATTTTTAATTCTTCTAATGCTTTTAATATTAGCGTATTTCTCATATTTTTATAAATTTGGTGATTATTAAGAATTTGATTATTATTCTTACTTAATGGCTATATAATTACTAATATAAATTATAATAGCTTTGTTAATGAAAATAATCAAATCAATACTAAATAATTTCACTAAAAAGGTTTTTAATAGGGTATTCACTAAATTAGGTTTTATTCAAGGGTTTTTTAAAATATTGGCCTAAATGTTTAAAAGTTTAATTTAAAGAACTAAAAAGCCATTATATTTTATTTTTTTGGCTTTTATGATATGGTATGTGATATACATGAATTCAAAGCTATTAATAACCTTAGTTTTGTTTGTTTCATTGCCAATTTTTATCACGTTTGCTTTTGCTGCTCCAAGTTATGCAGCTGAATTAAATGTTGATGGAAATAGCTTTAATAACATTCAAGACTCTATAAATAATGCTAATACAAATGATATTATAAAATTAGA
>JAISIQ010000105.1 GCA_031261945.1 Methanobrevibacter sp. | reverse complement strand
TCTTGTACATTTATTAATGTCCACATTCCAAGAGTTCCAAACCAAGATCCTAAAAATAACCAAATCAATGTATTTAATCCAGAAGAATAAGATTCGATACCTTCTCCTTGAATGAAGTTTTTCATATCTTCTAATAGCTGATAGAAAAATATTATATTAACTATTGGGATAAACATAAAGAATGTTCTTAATCCTACTCTAATATCCATTCCAAGATAGTCTTTTAAATAGCTAGTATTTTTGTAATACCAATAATATCCATATAAACCAAATGTAAATGTAATAAGAAGGAAAAGTCTTCGTATTGGGATAATTTTTGAATATTCTTCTTTATTTTGAGATTTAATCTTTGATGAAGATATAGCTATTTTTTCATTTTTATAATATTCTTCTTCACCAGGATATTTTTCTTGTTTCAATCCTTCTTTTTGAATTTCTTCTTTATTTTCGTTTGTTTCAGATTTATAAATAGCAGGGTCATGATTTCTTGAAACTGAATCATCATCAATCCATTCATAACAATATTTACATTTTTTTGCACTAATTGGTATTTCTTCTCCACAATATATGCAAAATTTTGTTTCTTTTTTATCCATATTATCTTCCTTTTATTTTTTTTATTAATTATGGGGGACTGATTTATGCAAATTCAATAGTGCTTGGTGGTTTATCACTTATAGACAATGAAACATGAGTAACTTCAGGTACTTCAGAAGTAATTCTTTTAGAAATTGTTCTTATAACATTCCATGGTAATTCAGGAACATAAGCTGTCATTGCATCTACTGAAGCAACCATTCTTAAAACTACAAGATATCCGAAATCTCTTTCATCTCCTTTTACACCAGTAACCTTAGTGTCAGTCAAAACTGCGAAATATTGCCAAAGATCTTTATCAACACCTTCTTTTTGTATTTCTTCTCTAACAATTAAGTCAGCTTTTCTACAAATAGCTAATTTTTCTTCACTTAGGTTTCCTATAACTCTAACAGCTAATCCTGGGCCGGGGAAAGGTTGTCTATATATTAACTCTTTTGGAAGATCTAATTCTAACCCAATCTCTCTTACTTCATCTTTATATAGGTCTCGAACTGGTTCTACAACTTTTAGAACCATTCCTCCAGGTAATGCTAAGTTATGATGAGATTTAATTTTTCCTTCGCTTTCAATCCAATCAGGAGCAATTGTTCCTTGTACTAAATATTTTCCTTGGATTTTTTCTGCTTCTCTTTCAAAAACATCAATAAATACTTTTCCTATGATTTTTCTTTTTTCTTCAGGATCTTCTACACCTTCTAAAGCATTTAAAAACTCAGAACTTGCATCTACATAGATAAAATTAAGTCTATTTTCAAATATATTACAAACTTCTTCAACCTCACCTTCTCTAAGAAGACCGTGATTAACAAAAACAGCTACTAAATTATCTCCAATAGCTTCCTGAACAAGTACAGAACAAACTGAGCTATCTACTCCTCCAGAAAGAGCTATTATTGCTTTTTCATTTCCAATTTCATCTTTGATTTTTTCAATAGCTTCTTTTATAAATTCAGATGGATTTAACATATTTTTTACACCATTAATATTAAAACAATGAAAAATAATATAATAAAAAATAATAAAGAAAGATTTATATTATTTAGAAATATAAATAATAGCTATGTTGGATATTACACTTGGAAATATTGCAGTTATAATTATCTGTCTTTTATTAGCATATATTGTTTTTAAAGTTGTTAGGTGGTTATTCCCACTTATTGTAATACTTTTATTGGCATATATTATTTATATTTTCTTATTTTAATTTTTTTTCTTATTTAATCTAGTTTTTAGGTTATTATTCTTTATTACTTTTTTATCTAGTTTTATTCTTCAGCTGAAGGTTCAAATTCTTCAATGAGTTTTTTAATCATAATCCCTAAAGTATCTTCATTGCCTTGTTCAAATTCTTCAATCATATCTTCGTATTTAATGAATTTTTCTATTTTTACAGCTTTTTCCCCAATCCCGGAGATTCTAAATTCTTCTTCGTTGTTCCCAACAATAATAGTTAAACCTTCTTTTTTAATACCTTGTTTATTATCCACAGCTTTATTTTTTAATTCTTCAAAGTTATCACTCATTTTAATGCCTCGTTAATTTTTTATATAGTTAAAAATGAATTTTAATAGAGATATTGTATAAATATAAATTTTAATAATAATTTAAACAATACTTTTATTTTTAAATATTATCAATATCTAAATATTATTAATATCTATACTATAATCTCCATTATAATATACATTATAATTTTTAATTATAATTTTAATATATTTAATGAAATATTTAAATATATTTTTATAAATTTATAAAATTTTTTAATAATCATTTTAATTAATTTAATTAATTTAATTTATGGTAATTTATATTAATTTTGTGTTAATAATTACTATGTAATATCTATTTAATTCTTTTTTTTTATTTTTATTTCATTGTTTTTTTAAATAATAGGTTTTTCCTGTTTATTAGTTAGATTTACATATTTCATAGAAATTTTTAAATATTGAGTCTCCTTTAGGAGTATGATGAACTTCTGGATGAAATTGAATTCCGAAAATATCTTTATTTTTATGTTTCATAGCTTCAATATCACAAATAGGAGAATTAGCTGTTATTTCAAAATCTTTTGGAAGAGTTTTTACTTCGTCTTTATGGGATGTCCAAACTTCCATTGATGGACTTAGTCCTTTAAAAAGTGCATTTTCATCTAATATGTCAATTTCAATTTGAGCATAACTTTCAGTAGCTGATGTTGAAATTTCACCACCAAATGATTTAGCTATTAATTGATGACCTAAACATATTCCTAAAATAGGTATGTCCATATTACTTATATAATCTAAGCTATTTCCTGATTCTTTGATAGAAGGCCCACCTCCTAATATAAGTCCAATTGGATTTTTTTCTTCTATTTGGTCAATAGTTAGTTCATTTGAAACTAATTCTGAGGGAATATCTAAATATCTCAAACTTCTATGTATTCTGTGATTATATTGTCCTTTGTTGTTTATAATTAAAATAGTCATATTATTTCTCTTTAATTAATAATTGTTAGTTTTGCAATGATTTATTTATTTGTTATCTTATTATTATTCATTTTTTTATTTATCTACTTGTTTATTAATTTATTTAATTTATTTAACTTTAGTAATTTTAATAATCTCACTAATATTAATCATAATAATAATAATAATAATAATCTCATTAATTTTAATGATCTTTCTATCTTTTTAATTATTATTTATATTATTATTTATTATTTCTATTATTTTTATTTTAAATATTATGATTATGTATTGATATGATAATTTATATATAATGGAGAATATAATTATAAATATGGAATTACAAGATTTAATATTTATGATTGCAGCTGTTCTTATTGGGGCAATTATTGTTTATCTATTTTTATGGATATTGCCTATAATTTTGCCAATTATTATAGTTTTGATAATAGCTTACTTAATATATGGCTATTTTAAATATAATAAGTATTAGGATTAATTATTAAAGGTTATTAATTAGCTGAAATTATAGTATGCTTAAATAATCTAATAATATTATTATTATTATTAATAACAATAATAATAGTATTAATAATAGTATTAATAATAATTTTAATAAGTCTAATAATAATTCTAATAATTCTAATAATAATAATAATAATAATAATAATAATTTAAAGTTTATATGGTTTATTTTTTTTATGATGGGTGTTCTAAATCATGGAATGCTGATGTTGCTGCTATTGCTCCTTCACCACAAGCAACTACCCATTGTTTTACTCCGCCGGTCACATCTCCTGCAACATAAACATGTTTTTGATTTGTTCTTTGATTTTTGTCAGTAATAATATAATTATAATCGTCTAATTCTAATCCTAAATCTTTAGCTATTTTACTGTTTGGAATGTCTCCAATAGCTATGAAAATTCCTTGGGTTTTTATTTCTTTCTTATTATTATCTTTATCTTTTAAAACAACTGATTCAATCATTCGATTTCCTTTTATTTCCTCTACAACAGAGTTCCAAATAACGGGAATTTTCTTTTCTTTTAATTTGTTTTGTAGATATTTTTCAGCTCTTAGTTCATCTCTTCTATGAACTAATGTAACATTACAACCTACATTTTTTAAGAAAATAGCTTCTTGAGCTGCGCTGTTACCTCCTCCAATAATTAAAACGTCTTTGTCTTTGTAAAGAATACCATCACAAGTTGCACAATAAGAAACTCCTTTGCCTTTAAACTCTTCTTCACCTGGAACTTTTAATAACCTATTTCGTGTTCCAGTTGAGAAAATAATAACTTTTGCAAAATAGCTATTTTTATTTGTTTTAACTTGAAAACCCTCTTCTTTCCCTTCAACTGATTTAACTTCTTCAAGTTCTCGAATTTCTGCATTTTTTTCAGTTTGTTTTTTGATTTTAGCTATTAAACTCATCCCAGCTATTAATTCAAATCCAGGATAATTTTCCATAGAAGGAACTTCAAGACCATTTCCTCCTGTAAGTCCTTTATCAAGAAGTAAAGTCTTACTTCCTTGTCTTCCTGCATAAATTCCAGCTGTTAATCCTGCAGGTCCAGATCCTATGATTATTATATCATATTCTTCCATTTTATCATCCTTTTTAATAATATTTATAATATTTATAGTAGTAGTAATAATAGTATTAATAAAATATAAATTCAAATCAAATTAATTTAATCAAATTAATTTAGCTATTTCTTGTTTTAAGATATTATTTACTATTTGGCCGTCGGCCTTTCCTTTTAATTCTTTCATAGACATTCCCATTAAAGGACCCATAGCTCCCATTTTTCTTTCTTCCACCATGGAACTATTTTTATTTACTATTTCTTTTATAATAGCTTCAACATCATCTTCTGATAAAAGGAGTAAGTTTAATTTCTTAGCTATTTCTTCAGGATTTGGATTTTCTTGCCCATTTTCTTTTTCAATAGCTATTTCTTTAATTAAATTACTTATTGCATCTTTACTAATTTTATTTGAAGATAATAAATTAAAAATAGCTATTAAATCAGATTTAGCTATTTTATCAATCATTATTCCTTCTCTTTTAAGTTCGCGCAAATCATAAGCTAAAACAGAAGCAACAACAGTTGAATCAATATTTTGGGTTTCTTTTATTAATTCTTCAAAATCTTCTGCTTTCTGTCTTCTAACTAATTGATCAGCTAAATCTTCACTTAATGAATATTCTTTTATGATTCTTGTCTTTTTTTCTTCTGGAAGTTCAGGAAGATTGTTTTTAATAGATATTACTTTTTCTTGATTTATTTTGAATAAAGAAATATCTGTTTCAAGATACATTCTATTAGCTGTTGGAAGAGGCCTCATATATTCGCTTGTTCCATCTTCTAAAGCTTTTCTTGTTTCTTCAGGAACTCCATCAAATGCCATTTTAGCTCTTCTGATTACTTCTTCAAGTGCAGAAATAGCTATTTCCTCATCATGAGATACAATTACAATAGAATCATTATCATCAGTTTTAAGGTAAGATTTCATAGCTTCGACTTCTTCTCCACTTATTCCATAAGCTGGAAGTTCATCTGTGTGAAATATTCCAGAAACTCCTCTTTTTTTAGCATAGCTTGCAAGTTCTGTCCCAAATCTTCTTCCTTTTTGAATTTCTAATCCAACAAGTCCTGAAAAACCCTTAAGAACAATAGCTTTTATGGATTCTGCTGATGAAAGAATTTTTGAAGAACTGTCTTTAAAAATTTGATCTAAATTGTGAATTTCATCAATTACTGTTGCATTTCTTTTTTCAAGCTCTTCTTTGATTTTTATTAAATTTTGCTGTCTTTCAACTTCAAGTTCAGCCATATTTGGTATCAAATCAAGATTTTGAACTCCTTTAAGCTCAACTCTTGCACCTTTAGCTATTGAAATATTTAAATCTTGTCTTATAGTTCCAAGACCTCTTTTAACATTTGTACTTCTTAGAACTTGTCCAATGATATAAGCTACTTCCTTAACTTCTTCTGGATGATGGATGGAAGGATCAGTTGTAATTTCTACTAAAGGAATTCCTAATCTATCTAAACGAAAATGAGTGAAATTATCATTAGAATTCTTATCATTAGAGTTCGTATCATTAGATTTATTATCATTATGGCTTTTATCAATAGCTATTCTTCTTGCAGCATCTTCTTCAAGACAGAGATTTTCTATAGTTACTTTTTTTCCAGTTTTTGTTTTAAGATAACCATCAGTAGCTATAAGGGCGGTTCTTTGAAAACCTCCTGTGTTACTTCCGTCAATTACTTGTTTTCTCATGGTATGAACTTCATCAGCTATTTTCATATTTAAAAGAGAAGCTATTGTAATAGCTAAATTCATTGCTTCTTTGTTTAATCCATGAGGAGGTTCATCATCTGTTTCAACAAGACATATTTGATGATTGTAAGCTTCATAATTAAATTTTAATTTCTGCTGTGATTCTTGAAATGCAGCTCTATCAATTTGCCCTAATTCACTTTGGGTAGGTCTAAGTTTTCTTTTAATCTCTTCATCAAATTCTTTATCAATTAGTTCAGTTGCACATGGGCAGAATAGCTTACTTTTTGTATTAAGCTGTTGATGAATTTCAAGCCCCATTTTAAGACCAATTTTATCCCAATCCATATTAATCACAT
>JAISIQ010000081.1 GCA_031261945.1 Methanobrevibacter sp. | reverse complement strand
TACAAAATAAACATGAACATATTAGCAGGAAAACTAAAAATAAACCTCATAAAAATGGTTTTCACCGAAACACAAAAAGAAAGAAAAAAATTAGAACAAGAAATCAAAGACATAGCAATGAAAAACATGATAAAAACCAAGAAAAAACCAAAAACAACAAGAAAGAAAACAAAAACCAAAAAATACCCATACAACAACAGAAAAAACTTCTAAAAAAAAGAAGAAAAAAAAAACAAAACCCCTAAAAAAATTCTTAAGTTGACAGAGTTGCATTTTTTCTAATGACTTTAATTGGAATAGTTTTAATAATAGTAAATACTATAATTACATATAGGATATTGTATTTTAGTTTATAGTTATAATGTGTAAATATCATTTATAAGGTGCTTTAATGAAAGAAGAAATTGTTTTAAATCCTGATGAATCATTTGAATATGTAAAATCTAATGTAAAAGAAGGAGATACTTTAGAATTATCATATAATCGGGTATTTGCTCCAGGTGAAGTTTTAGGAATCAAAGTTGAAGAAGATTTGGGAGAAGAGTTAGTAATAGTTTCCCTGCATTTAAATGGCGATATTGTCAATGATGTTGTTAGGGTTACTTTAAACGATATTAGGGATGATTTATTAGAAATATGCCATATAACTGAAGATAAAGAAACTTTAATAGTCATTGAAGAATGAGGGCGAAACAATGAATACAAAAGAATTAAAAATGGATTGTGATGAAGCAATAGAATATATTAAAAATAATGTGGAAGAAGGAGATACTTTAGAACTTTCTTATAATAGGGTTTTTACTCCGGGGGAAGTTTTAAATATTGATACTTCTGAATACGACGGAGAAGAAGGATTAAAAGTATTAATTCATGTATCTGGGGATACACTTGCTTCTACAGTAGAAGTTGATCTTGAAGAAGTAAAAGATGACTTAATTGAAGTTATTCATGTTCCAAAAAATCAAAATGAAAAAGTAATTATTTTAATTGAAAAATGTGAAATTTAATAAATAACATTTCATTAATATTTCACTTCTTATTTTTTTTATTTTTAATATTCTTTTTTTTATTTTGCATTTTTTAGTCTTTTATTTTTTAGTTTTTTAATCTTTTATTTTTATATTTTATTTTTATATTTTTTTTATTTTTATTTTAATATGTATTAAATGATTCATATTCGTCTATAATGCTCACATTCAATGATTTGAAGCTTAAATAGATATCTTTATTATTTTTTATATTTAGATTCTCAGCAGAACTTTTTGTTATCAACCCTTTAAAAATATGGCCCTCAACATTTACATTTACTAAAACAGTTGGCCCAGATTCTATAATTTCTATTATTTTTCCTTTTAATTGGTTTCTTGCTGATGATTCGAATTTTTCATTAGAAAATATTATACTTTCAGGTCTAATAGCTATTAGTACTTTTATGTATTCTTTTTCATCTTTGACATTATTTTTAATTTCATTTTTATAATAGCTATTTTTGTTTATTTTATTCAAACAATCAATGTCAGAGCTTGTAATTTCAATTCCATTTTTTAAATTTATTTTTGCTCTTTCTGAATTTATATTTGTTATTACTCCCTCAAAAATATTTTGAACACCAACAAAATCAGCTACAAAGTTATTTTCAGGTCTAGAAAATACATCTTGCACATATCCCACTTGATGGATATTCCCATCTTTCATAACTCCAACTCGATCTGCTAAATTCCATATATCATTGAAGTTATGGGTCACATGAAGGAATGTGGTATTATATTTTGCCCCTATTTTTTTAATTAGGGAAGTCAATTTACTTTGTGTTGAAATATCTAAAGCACTAAATGGCTCATCCATCAAAATTATTTTAGGTTCTACAATAAGTGCTCTTGCAAGTGTTGTTCGTTGAGCTTCTCCACCACTAAGTGTAGTTACATTTCTATGGAGGATATGTTTTATTTTCATGATTTTAGCTATTTCGTCTATCTTTTTTTCTATTTCTTTATCTGAAAATTTATTTTTAGCACCATAAGCAATATTTTCATAAACATTCATGTTTGGAAAAAGAGTATTATCTTGATAAACTATACCTATTCCTCTATTTTCGGGAGAAACATTATTTAATAGCTTATCTTTTAATTTTATGGTTCCTGTATTTTCTTTATAAAATCCAATTATTGTTTCAAGCAAAACAGATTTTCCAGAACCAGTAGGACCAATCAATACAAAATATTCTCCTTCTGCTATTGATAAATTAATATCTTTTAGGCGAAATTCTCTTAAATCTACTGATAAGTTTTTAATTTCTAGAAACATATATTTCACTCTTTTATATTACTCTTTTATATTAGTTTATTTTATTATTTTTTTTATTATTTTTTTATATCTAACAGCAGGGGCTTGTTGTTCATTGTAAATAGCTTTCTTTAGCATATTTTTCCATAATAGCTATTGTTATAAATGAAATTATTACTAATAGGATTCCTGAGGTAATAGCTAAATCTATATCTCCTGTTGATAAATTAAGATACATTGAAACAGCTAATGTTTCTGTTTTCATTAATATCCCTCCTCCAACAAAAAGCACAGATGCAAAAGTTCCAATACATCTCGCTAATGATATTATACTTGTTGCAAAAAGACCATTTTTTGCAAGTGGGAGAGTTATATTAAAAAAGGTGCTTGTTTCATTATATCCTAAACTTCTTGAAACAAATTCATATCGTGGGTCTATGTAATTAAATGTTGAATATAACATTCTTACTGCATAAGGAAGAGCAACAAAAAATTGAGCTATTATTATTCCAGTACTATTAAAGACAAGAGAAATTCCAAGAGCATCTAAATATCCTCCGATTCCATTAGATCCTAAAAACATTAAAATAGCTATTCCTATTACAATTTCAGGAAAAGCCATTGGTAAATCAATTATAATTTTAAAAAAGCTTTTTAATGGGAATTCATATCTGCTAAGTGTATAAGCTATTGGAATGCAACAAAGTATAACTAAAATAGCTGAAATTATTGAAGTATATAATGTTAGAGTTATGGCAAAAGCCATTTCTTCTGAAAAGAGAGCATTGATAAATCCTTCAAAGGAAGGTATCAAAAACATACTTCCTATAACTATAAAAAATAACAGGGTAATAGCTATTGTAATTACTATAAACCCTATTTCAAACTTAGATCTCATTTTCTCAACAACTCACTTAGGCCTAATCAACATTCTTTTTTTAATAGCTTAAATTTCAACAACTCGATATAAAAAGCTTTAATTCAGATAGAAAACTTTATATATGATGTTTTTTAATTAATTATAAGGATTACAAGGATTATAAGGATTATAAGGATTATAAGGATTATAAGGATTATAAGGATTATAAATTTGAGTAATTTTAATAATTTTAATAGTTATAGTAATTATAATATTATCATAATAATAAATTTTAATAATATTAATATTATTACTAATAATAATAATAATAATAATATTAATGTAATTTAAATGATTATAATAATTATAAATAGTTAAATAATTCATAATAATTTTAATAATATTAAAATTTTATATTTTTTTTATAGTATTCAATATAGTATTAATATTAGTATTAATAATATGGGTGTTAATAGTTATTAATAGTAGTATTAATAGTTGTATCATTAGTAATCTCATTAGTAATTTTAGTAAATGTATTATTTAGAGAGATTATTAATATTAATATTAGTATTAATACTACTATTAGTCATTATTCTTAATTATTCTTGTTAATTAATGAAAAATAAGGATTATATTTCAAATCCCCATTTTTCCCAGATTTTTTTACCTTCTTCTGAAGTGATGAATTCTTGGAATTTTTCTGCAGATTCTCTATCTTCTACAAAGTTAGTTATTCCAACTGGTACTGTACTTATTATATTTTGATCTTCAGGTATTTTTACTACATCAATTTTTCCTTTACCTTCTTCCCAAAATGTCATATCTTCCCAAATTATTGTAGCATCAACTTGACCTGTTACAAGATAAGTTAATAGCTGATTTACAGTTGTACTTGTAACCACTACATTCTTTTCAATTTTTTCAGTTAAATTGTTTTTTTTAAGAATTTTAGCAGAAGTTTTACCAATAGCTGGTCCGTCTTTTTCACCTAAGCCTACTCTTACTCCATCTTTTCCCATATCTTCAAGAGAATTGATATTTTTAGGATTTCCAGATTCTACAATTATTACAGGAACATTTTTAGTTATATTTTTAACTGTACTATTATCAATGTAATCATTATTCATAGCATCTTCCATATATTTGTAATCTGCGGGTAAAAAGACATCTCCACTTTTTTGAGTTTCAAGGGTAGCAAATAGCTCTCCACTTCCACCATATTTAGCATTTACTTTGATATTAGGATATTTTTTATTAAATTCTGTTATAAGATCTGCACCAACTTTACTAAAACCTGCACCAACTAGTATATCGATACTCCCTTTTTCATCTGAACCATTTGTTCCAAGATATTCACTTAGATATAATCCAGAAATAGCTGCAATAGCTAATATTGCAACTATAATAATTATTATTTTACTATTTTTATTCATTTTATTGATTCTCCTTTAGTATTTCACTATAATTTTGCATCGAAATCTAATAATATCGATAGTAATAATCTTTACATTCAATACATATAAAGGTTTTGGTTTGATTTTTTCTGTTGATTTTTTTCTTTAATTTTGATAATTTTATTTATATTATTAATATGAGAATAATGAGATGAGAGGGAGTTAAATAAGGATCTAATAGTAATAATTTTAGTATTAAACTTTAAAAGTAATATTTATAGATAAAAATAATGATTAAAATAAGTTAAAAAATAAGATTAAAAAATAAGATTAAAAAATAAATATAAAAACTATTAATTAATTTAAAATATTAGTTTAAAGTTTCCATTTCATCAAAAGAAATAGTACCTTGAACAGCTTTAATATTAACATCAATTCCTTCTTCTTTAATAGCAGCTATTGGATTTAATCCACTACCAGATACAACACCAAAATTATAGCTATCTACTTTAGCGTTATATATTATTTCTCGAGGATTTCCTATTTTATATATTGGAAAGCCCATTTTTGATAAGTTATCTAAAATTTCATGGCTTTTTTCTTTAGCTATTAATGGAATTTCTTTCACTGAAGCAAGAATCTTCGTAGGATTTTGTTTTTCTTTAATTGAAGTCATATTTTTCAGAATGAATATTTCATGAGGATCTATAGATGATCCATTATATGAAATAAGCTCTACAAACTGAGGATTATTTCCAAGTTCTAATAATCCTCCATATTTAGGAGTAGAAATTATTCCATTGTTTATTAGAATTCCATCAATAGATAAACTACAAATAGTAGCTATTCCTATTTTATTGGAATCTGTATTGCTGAAACTTGTGTTATTAGGATTTGTGTTGTTGGAATCTATGTTGTTATTAGTTTCAGTATTGTTTATTATTTTATAATAAGGATTCATATAATCTTTCAATGATTTATAGCTATTTTTCATTATTTTAATAGCTTCATCTAAATCTTCTTCATCTAAATAAGACATATTAGCTATTAAATTTCCTTGGCTTGATTTAATATCAAAATCTACTTTTTGTATAAGATTCCAAGCTTTTGAAGCTAAAAATGGAACTTTTTGTTTTGTAAATTCTTTTGCAGAGTCAGTATTTCCTTTTAATATTTTGTTTTGATAGCTATTTGAATTATTTTTTTGATTGATTATTGGAGTTAAATTTTCGAATTTAGCTATTTTTTCACTTAATTTAATATCGATATCATAACCTAATTCTTTAGCTGCACAAAGTGGAGCCACTCCTCCTACAATAGCTATTCCTACCATTCCTTCATTTACTGGAATTCCTAAAACACTTTTTCCACTTTTTCCAATTGAAATTACTCCATTTATTCCAATCTTAGATGCTTTATCTAATATTTCTTTTGCTTTTTCAAGACCTTCATAAGGAATAACTCTAAAATTAGCCGGAATAATACCTGTGCCTTTTTTTACAACATCTACTACTGAAGTCACATCATCAGCTATAAATGCATCTAATGGGGTGATTGATGTCTTTTTATAGGATATTAATTCAGTAAATCTTTGAGGAATATTATTTTTTATTTTTAAAAGCCCTCCATAAAGGGGTAATGTAAGGATTCCATTAGATAAAAGCATTCCATCGATTGTTGTCCCACAAATTGTTTTTATAAATAGCTCTTTTTCTTTACCTTTTTCTATTTTAATAAATGGACTAACACCTAAACCTGCTTTGAATACTTCTTTCATAGATTCTTCAAGCTTATTATATTTAGTTGTTTCTAAATTTATTTTAGATGTATTAACAATTACATTTCCAATAGCTGTTTTCAAATCTAAATCTGTTTGATATATCATTTCTTCAAATTTAGAGAAAATAAAATCCACTTGATTATAAACAAGACCTTTTTTAAGCTCTTCTTGTCCAAGTTTTGTTATTTTTCTTCCAGAATATCCTACTCGTTCAGCAAATCCTTTCTCATCGAGGATTTTCATATGATAACGAACAGCTCTTTCACCTAAATTATAACCTTTATTATTTAGTTCATTAGCTATAACTTTAGCCCCAATAGCTTTATCTTCTTCATTTAATATCCTTAAAATCTCGATTATTTTTTCTTGGGATTCTGACATAAGAATAACCTATAATAATTTAGCTATTTCTAATTAAATAGCTATTATAATGAAAAATAGAAATATAATATAATATTATTATATTTGTATATTATAATATAAATTTTAATATAAATTTTTATAATATAAATTTAAATAAAATAGAAAATGGGATTTAAATTAAAGTCCCATATATCTTTTCTGTTCATATCCAAATACTTGAATACGATATTCATCCCATTCAGCGTATTTAGATTCTAAGAACTTTTCACTTATGTGAGATCCAAGTCCTTTTTTAATAACATCATTTTCCTCAAATGCATGATAAGCTTCCCATAAACTTGTAGGTAATGTTTTAATGCCTTTTTCTTCAAGTTCAGCATTAGATAGCTTATATATATTAAATTCTGTTGGATCTCCAGGATCAATTTTATTTTTTAATCCATCAAGTCCAGCTTCTAACATAGCTGCAAATGCAAGGTATGGATTACAAGATGGATCTGGACTTCTATATTCAATTCTTGTTCCTTTTCCACGTGCTGCAGGAATACGAATCAATGCAGATCTGTTTTTAAGCCCATAAGCAATGTATACTGGAGCTTCATAACCTGGAACAAGTCGCTTATATGAATTCACAGTAGGGGCTACAACTGCAGATAATGCAGGAGAATGTTTTAATAAACCTCCCATAAAGTATAAAGCATCTTGAGATAACCCTGTTTCACTATCAGGATCTGAAAATAAGTTCTTATCTCCTTTAAATAAACTTTGGTGGCAATGCATTCCACTACCATTTACTCCAAAGAATGGTTTGGGCATAAATGTTACCTTATGACCCATATTATCTACAATAGCTTTAATAGCTTGTTTAAATGTTATAACAGCATCAGCTGTTTTAAGAGCTTTATCAAATTTAAACGCGATTTCATTTTGACCTGGTGCTACTTCGTGGTGACTTGCTTCTACTTCAAATCCTAATTCTTCAAGATCAACCACAAGCTTTCTTCTGAAGTTAGTTCCTTTATCAGTTGGTTCAACATCAAAATAGCTAGCATCATCATGAGGTATTGGATTTCCTTCTTCATCTTCATCTACAATAAAGAATTCTGGCTCAGGTCCAATATTATAACTATATCCTTTATCTTTTATTTTTTCTAAGGATTTTTTCAAGGTACTTCGAGGATCTCCTTCAAATGGTTTTCCTTCAGGAGTGTAAATATCACATATAAATCTACATACTCCAGATTCTTCTGGTCTCCATGGTAAAAGAGACATAGTTTTTAAATCTGGTTTCATTACAAGATCACTTTCGTGTATTTCAACAAATCCATCAACTGAAGAACCATCAAACAACATTCCTTCTTTAATCATATCTTCTAAGTCTTCATCACTTCCAAATGGAACGGATATGCTTTTCGGTATTCCATTTATATCTACGAATTGTAATCTTATAAATTTAATATCTTTATCCTTAATTTGCTGAATTACGTTTCCTATGAGATCGGCCATTAAATCTATCTCCATTTTTATAGTTATTTAGTTATTTAATTTTTATTTATTTAGTTTAATTTATTTTTATTCATTTTAATGTATTTTTTATTTTTATGAATATCTTTTTCAATTTATTTTATTTATTTTTCTGATTAATTTTTCAATTTAATCATCGTCGGAAGTATATTTCCTACTTCTCATTTATAAATGTTTCTAATTTTAATAGTTCTTATAATAATATTAAACATACTTATAATGGGTTTATTAGTCATAATTCTATTATTTTAAAAGATTCAAAATCTAATAAGTCTATATTAAGGATTTTTGGAGCTAATGTTACTTTACCTATTTCAGTTATTATTTTAAAAGCTTCAAAAGCTTCTAATGCTCCAATAATATTTGGAATTGGTCCAATTACTGGAGGAACTTCACTACTCACTGATTTTAATTCTTCTTTGACTTCATCATCAAGATTTTTTCCTTGTGATGGTAGAGAAAATAGTTCTTCATATGATTTTGTCTCTGGGGTGAATACTGTTAATTGACCTTTGGTTCCATGGATAGCCCCATGAACAAAGGGAATAGCTATTTTTTTCGTATATCTGCTAACCATAACCCTTGTTATCAGATTATCTAATGCATCAATAGCTATATCACAATCTCCAATAATCTTTTCAATGTTATTTTCATTTAATTCTTCATTAAAAGCATTTATTTTAATATAAGGATTGGTTTTTTGTATTTTTTCTTTTGTAACTTCAGCTTTTGACTTTCCAATAACACTTAAGTCACTCATAAGTTGGCGATTTAAGTTAGACATATCAAATGAGTCTTTATCTACAATATTAATTTCTCCAACACCCATTCTGGTTAACATTTCAATAACTGATCCGCCTATGCCCCCACAACCTATAATAGCTATTTTAGCATCTTTAAAACGTGTTTGCTGATTTTTGGTAACTATACTCATCTGTCTTGATATAATTTCCCAATATCCCATTTCTTTGTATCTGTTAGGCATAAAATCACCTTTAAATTTCTTTAAATTATTTTTAAATTATTTTAAATTTCTTTAGATTATTTTAAATTATTTTTAGATTATTTTTAAATTAGTTTCTAATTTACTTTCCAAATAGCTGTTTTACTTTTTTAAGCTCTTTTGGTATATTTATCATTTGTGGGCATAATGGCACACACTTTCCACATTCTGTACATGATGAAGCTAAATTTTCTTCATTTTGCAATGTAAAGTATTGCATTGAGCTTGCATCTGGATGATTTAACATTTTAGCTATATTATATTCTTTAAAACAAGTAGGAATATCTACTTTTTCAGGACAAGGCATACAATAACCACATTGGGTACAAGCAATGTCCTGTTTTTCCTTATAAGTCATAGCTACATCTTTTATTAGCTGTTTTTCTTCTTCTGTTAAGCTATTTGGGTAACCTTCATTTGCAATAGCTATATTTTCTTTAACTTGTTCAAGAGAACTCATTCCACTAAGAACTGAACTGATTCCTTCCATATTCCAAAGATATCTAAAAGCCCATTCTATGGGACTTCGTTTAGTTGAAGCTTGATTCCAAAGATTTTGAACATCAGAAGGAATATTTTCAGCTAGCTTTCCTCCTCTCAATGGCTCCATAACTACATTTCCAAGGTTCATACTTGATAAATATTGTAGTCCAGTTATTCCACTTTGATAATGTTCATCTAAATAATTCATTTGAGTAAAAACAACATCCCAATCATATGAATCTAATATATCTACTAATAGCTCAACTTCATCATGGAAAGAAAATCCAATGTATTTTACGCTTCCATCATTTTGTATATCATCCATAAACTCAAAAACATCAAGATTAGTTAAGTTTTTCCAATAATCTTCTTTTAAAGAATGAAGTAAATAAAGATCAATTTTATCTGTATTAAGTCTTTGGAGCTGTTCATTGAAATAATATTCCATATCTTCTTTTTTTTCAATTAACCAGCTCGGTAATTTAGTTGAAAGCAATACTTTATCTCTATAACCAGTAGATAAAAATTCACCAAGAAATAGCTCACTTTGCCCTCCTTCTTCATGTTCACTACTGTGATAAGAATATGCAGTATCAATAAAGTTTATCCCATTATCAATTCCATATTCTAACATAGCTGTGCTTTGTTTTTCATCGATTTGGTTAGCTTTATGATTAATAGTTGGAAAACGCATAGCTCCAAATCCGAGTATTGATATTTTTTCCCCAGTTTCTCCTAAATCTCTATAAAGCATTTTT
>JAISIQ010000080.1 GCA_031261945.1 Methanobrevibacter sp. | reverse complement strand
TATTAATGTAGGAAAAGCTATTCAAAAAATAGCTGAAATAAAAGAAGTAGCTATTGATTATGTTGATGAAATCACAACAAACAATGCTAAAGAAGTTTTTGGAATTTAATATAATATTTATCTTAGTGGAAGCAAATCTCTTTTTTTAAATATTTCTTTTGCTGCTTTGATTCCATTAATAGCTGCTGGAAATCCTGCATAAGCAGACATTTGCATTATTGCCTCAACTATTTCTTTAGGAGAATTCCCAACATTTAATGCAGCATTAATATGATTTTTAAGTTGCCCTTCGGAATTACTTAGTGCTGTTAATGCTCCTACGGTTATTAATTCTCTTGTTTTTAGATCAAGACCTTCTCTTGTATATATTTCAGAATATGGGAATTCTACAATGAATTTTCCAAGATCTGGAGCTATATCTTCTAATTCTTTAAAAACTTCTTGTATTGTGTCTTTATTAGTTATTTCAAGAACTTTCATTCCTTTTTCATATCTATCTGACATAAATTCACCTAATCTTTACTTATTTGCTATTAGATTATTTAATATTAGCTTTTTTAATATTATATTTTTTATATTTTTTTTTTATATCTTTTCTTCAATGATTAATTTTAATAATTTTAATTAAATTTTTAATATAATTATGCATATTTAAATATATAAATCCATATATAACTCCATATATAAATTTTGAAATTTAAAGAATTTAAACTAAACATTTAAACTTATAGTGATTAAATGAAACCTTATGTAATTTTAAATGCGGCTATGACCTTAGATGGGAAAATAGCTACAAAAACAGGAAGTTCTGAAATATCAGGTTCTGAAGATCTTGAAAGAGTCCATAAGCTTAGAAAAGAAGTAGATGGAATCATGGTAGGAATCAACACAGTAATAGCTGATGATCCTCGTTTAACAGTTCATAAAATAGCTTCAAAAAAAGAAGATAATCCTATTCGTATTGTGGTTGATAGTAAAGGTAAAACTCCTATTGATTCACGAATATTAAACAATGATGCAGATACAATAATAGCTATTTCTGGAAATAATCAAGAAAAAGCTAATGATTTTTATGATAAAGCAGATATTTTTGTATCAGGAAAAGAACAAGTAAATTTAAATGAATTAATGAATTATCTATATAAAAAAGGAATTAAAACACTTATGTTAGAAGGAGGATCAACTTTAAATTTCTCTATGATAAAAGAAGGCCTAATTGATGAGATAAAAATAGCTATTGCTCCAATGATAGCTGGAGGCAAGGATTCAAAAACTTTATTCGATGGAAACGGCTTTGATTTTATGAAAGATGCGATTCAATTAGATCTTGAAAATAGCTATTCTTTAGGAAAAGATTTTATATTAGAATATAAGGTTAAAAATAAAATTTAAAACGAATTTTGATTAATAGCTTAAACAGAATGAAATAGAAAAATAAAGGTTAATAATAACATTAAAAATAAATTAAGATTTAAATTTGATAAATAAGTAAAATAGCTATTATTATTAACTATTATTATAAATATAATTATAAAATTTATAATAATTAAAGATTATATATTATATTATATATTATAAATTATATATTTTATATAAATTATATTATTATTTAAAAAATATATAAAAAATATATTAAAATATTAAAATAAATATTAAAATAATGATTTAAAGAATAAGTTAATAAATCATAATAATAATTTTAATAGTAATTTAAATAAGGTTTATTTAAATAAAATAGTGAGGAATGGCTTTGAATAAAAAAAGAATAGATTTACATATGCACAGCTTGTTTAGTGATGGAGAATTACTTCCTTCTGAATTAGCTAGAAGAGCTCAAGTTTTAGATCATGAAATAATAGCTATTACTGATCATGTTGATTCTTCTAATATAAATTCTGTATCTAATCTTGTAAATGTATGTAAAGATATAAATGATAATTGGGATATAATAGCTATTCCTGGAGTTGAAATAACTCACACTCCTGTTGAAATTATAGATAAATTAGCAAAAAAAGCAAGAGAATTAGGGTCTAAAATAGTAGTTGTTCATGGTGAAACATTAGCAGAACCTGTGATTAGTGGAACAAACCTTGCAGCTGTAACTTCACAAGATGTTGATATTTTAGCACATCCTGGCCTTATAACTATTGAAGAAGCAAAAATAGCTAAAAAGAATAATGTTTTTTTAGAAATCAGTGCACGATGTGGTCATAATTTAGCTAATGGTCATGTAGGAAAAATAGCTATTGAAACAGGAACAAAATTACTTATTAATACAGATACTCATTCTCCTTCAAACTTAATTACATTTGAAACAGCTGAAAAAATAGGATTAGGTGCAGGATTAACAAAAGAACAAGTAAATGAAGCTTTAATAGATAATCCTAGAAAACTTCTTAAATTGAGAGGTTTATTGTAATTTGATTAATTTACTCAATTTAATTTATTTGCTATAATTTACTTTAATTTACTTTTTTACTTCTACCTTACTCAATTTAAGCTATTTCTATTTTATCTAAGGATTACATAAGAACTACTTTAAGTGATAAAATGAAGATTTCTGTATTTGTACCTAGTCATATCACAGGTTTTTTTAGTATATATGATAATTTAGATCCTTTAAAGAAAGGTTCTTGTGGAGGAGGAATATTAATTGATAAAGGAGTTACAACGACTGTTAAATTATCAAATAAAGAAAATACTGTAGATATCAAAATAAATAATAAGAATGATCCTAAAAACGAAACTATAAGTTTGAAAACAATAGAATTATTAAAAAAACAATTTAATTTTGAAGATGGCCTAAAAATAGAACAAAAAATAGAGGTTCCAACAGGATCGGGGTTTGGAACTTCAGCAGCATCTGCTTTAGGAATAGCTATAGCTATTTCAAAAATATTAAATCTCCCATTATCAAAAAAACAAGCAGAACAAATAGCTCATAAAGCAGAAATAGCTATGAGCAGCGGATTAGGGGACGTTATAGCAGAAACTTCAAAAGGGATAGTAATTAGAAAAATCCCTGGAGCTCCTGGAATTGGAAAAACGGATTCAATTCCTCTTAAAATAGCTGAAATAGATTTCTGTCATGAAAATTTAGATTTATATGTCATAACGAAGACTTTAGGAGAATTAGAAACTTCAAAAATAATTCAAGATCCTCTACATAAAGAAAATATTAATAAAATTGGAATAGCTATGCAAAAGAAGATAATAGCTAATCCCACAATTTCTAATTTTATGGATTGTTCTTATAACTTTGCAAAAAAAACTGAATTAATGAATAAGGAAGTTGAAAATATAGTCGAAGAGCTGAAATCTAATACATTAGGTTCATCTATGGCTATGCTAGGAAATACTGCATTTGCATTATCAACCGAACCAGATTGTGATTTAGATAATGTATTGATTTCTAAAGTTGATGTTAATGGGATAAAAATAAAATAAATCTAATAAATACAAATTAATATTTAATTAAATTAATATTTAGTAATAATTAATAAAATATGTAAAAATATAAAACTATAAAAATGTATAAAATTATATAAAACTCTAAATAGCCTGAATTTAATTGGAATTATAAAAATGATAAAAATTAGCTATGATAGGAAGATTTATCGAAATCAATTATTGGAATTTCTAAAAGATAAAGATACTGTTGTTGAATTAGGATGTCATATTGGAAAAACAACAGAAATAATAGCTAATATAAACAATAATGGAAAAATAATAGCTTTGGACAATAGTCCTGAAGCTGTTGATAAAATGGATAAACTTGCTTCTAAATTTTCAAATATTGAATTTATAAGTGCAGATGTAAGACTTCATGATACTCTTGAAAAAGTAATTAAGAAGATCTCTACTTGTGATATTTTATCTGTGGATTTAGGGGGAGGCTATCATCCTGATACTGTTTTTAAAGTATATTATATATGGGCATCAACATTAAAACCAAAAATCACTTTAATTAGAAATAAAGGGCTTATTGATTTTGTTAAAAGCTCTCAAACTGAAGAATCAATAAAATCAAATGAAGGTTGGCTTGAATCTTGTGGGGATGCTGGAATTCCTCCACAAATAAAAGAATTTGAATTATGGAGTTCTTCTTTATGTTCTTCAGAAAAAGAACTAAAAAACATAAAAAACATAAAATAACTTAAATAGCTAAAAATAACATAAAAGAATATAAAAATAGATAAATAAAAAGAAGAAAAAATTAAAATTATTAAATTGATATTATTTAATATTAAATAGATATTATGTTTCTTTTTATGATTAGTCATTAAAAATATTTTTATATTAAAATTAATAGACATTACTAATAAACTAATTAATAGAAAGTTATAAAATTAATAATAAATAGTACTTAGTTAATTGTTATTAGTTATTAATTTTATAATAATAGATAATATTTATTTCTAGTATTATTTAATATCTATTATTATTATTATTATTATTTGTAATTCTGATAAATAATATTATATTAATAAATATACTAACAATAGTAATAATTGTATTAACTATTAGTATTGATAATAATATTTAAAATAATAGCATTAATAGTAGTAATAATAATATTAATAGTAATAGTAATAATACTAATAAGTAATAGTATAGCAATAGTAGTAGTAGTAGTAGTAGTAGGAGTAGTAGTAGTAGTAGTAGTAGTAGTAGTAGTAGTAGTAGTAGTAGTAGTAGTAGTAATGGCACTATATAATAATTAATAATTATAAAATTAAATATGTTGATAAAAGATATGATAAGAGATATGATGATAAAATTAATAGTAATATTAATAGTAATGATAATACAAGGAGAATAGCTATTATGATCGGAAAAAAGATTAGAATGGAAAGAATCATTGACAGAAAAACTAATAGAAGTGTAATAGCTCCAATGGATCATGGTGTTTCAATTGGCCCAGTAAAAGGAATAGTTAACATGAGTGAAACTATTGAAAGTATATCTCGTGGAGGAGCTAATGCTGTTTTAATGCACAAAGGGATAATTGAACAAGGGCATAGGGGTTATGGGAAAGATATTGGATTAATAATTCATTTATCTGCTAGTACTTCTCTTAGTCCAGATCCAAACAATAAAGTATTAGTTACTTCTGTTGAAAAAGCTATTCAACTTGGTGCAGATGCTGTATCTATTCATGTTAATATTGGTTCTGAAACTGAAGCTAAAATGCTTACTGAATTAGGGCATATTGCTGAAACATGTAGTCAATGGGGAATTCCTCTTCTTGCAATGATGTATCCAAGAGGACAAAAAATAAAAAACGAGAATGATGTAAATCTTGTAAAACATGCGGCCCGTGTTGGTTCTGAACTTGGAGTAGATATAATTAAAACTAATTATACTGGAGATCCAGCAAGTTTTGAAGAAGTAGTAGAAGGAGCTTTAGTTCCAGTTGTAATAGCTGGTGGCCCAAAAATAGAAACAGATAAAGAGCTATTAGAAATGGTTAAAGATTCTCTTGAAGTTGGTGGGGCAGGAGTTGCATTTGGAAGAAATCTTTTCCAAGCAAAAGATCCTGGAAAAATCACAAAAGCTATTTCTGAAGTTGTTCATAAAGATATGGCTGTTGAAGAAGCATTGAAAATATTAGATTAAACATTAAATAAAATATTAGGTTTAATATTAAGATTAATATATAATAATTTCAAATATCAAAGATTAAATATTAAACTATTAATATTAAACTATTAATGATAAATTATTAAATGATAAATGGTGATAAAATGAGTATTTTTGACATTATTGAAAAAAGAAAAAGCACAAGAAGCTATTTAGATGAAGCTATTGATAGTGAAGATTTGAAAAAAATTGTCGAAACTGGTAAAAAAGCACCTCAAGCAGGTGAATTTCAAATTACTGTAATTGAAAATAAAGATTTAATTACAAAAATTAATGATCTTGCACTTGTGGGTATGAAAAATTCTGGAAATGATTTTTTAATGGAAAGAGCAAGTATTCCAGGTTATCAACCACTTTATGGAACTCCAGTTTTAGTAATTTTATCTGCTCCTGAAGAAGGTTATGGTCAAATTAACACTGCTCTTGCAGCTGAAAACATTATTTTATCTGCTACAGAGTTAGGTTATGGAACTGTTTACTTAATAACTCCAACTTTAGCATTTTTAGGTGATAAAAAGGAAGAATTATTAAAAGAATTAAATATTCCTGAGGGATATATTCCTGTTAATGGAATAGCTATTGGAAAACAAGGTGAAGATGATATTCCTACACCTCCAGCAGAAGAAATCGATAATATCAATTATATAAAATAATTTTATAAATTATAATGTATTAAGGTATTAAATTTATTTTTAATATTTTTAATAGATGTTATCGTTGTTATTATTATTTTTATTATTATTTTGATAACATTATAGTTATATTGAAGAATTAAATTTATTTTAGGGAGTTAAATTTCAAATCATAAATTTGCTTGGATAAAAAGTCCAGATATTAATTGGGATAAAAAGAAAGAATTCATTACAACTGCGCTTGAATCAGATATAAATACTGTTTTAGACTTTTTTGACATTGAAAAAATACATAAATTAGGAAATATCAATGTTGTTGGAGAAGATAAGAATTCTGATATTGTTTTAGTTGGTATAAATGGCGAAGGTGATGGAACA
Organism: Methanobrevibacter sp.; assembly: GCA_031261945.1. Lineage (GTDB taxonomy): Archaea > Methanobacteriota > Methanobacteria > Methanobacteriales > Methanobacteriaceae > Methanobaculum. The sequence continues at coordinate 8,165 of JAISIQ010000080.1, read as the reverse complement.
ACGATTTTATCTAAAAATCTCGATGAATCTAATGATTTAAAATTAGTAAAAGAACTTAAAAGTCAAGATAAAATAGTTGCAAGTTATATTGAAATTAATAGTAAAATTCATGAACAATTAGCTGTTAAAATTGGTAAAATAGCAGATTATATTATTTTAGTGGGTAAAGATTGGACTGTTATTCCTCTTGAAAATATTATTGCAGATTTACAAAATGATAATGTGAAAATAATAGCTGCTGTTGATAATGTTGATGAAGCAAAACTTGCCCTTGAAACCTTAGAAGTAGGAACCGATGGAGTTCTTTTCACACCAAAAGACTTTAATCAAATTAAAGAAATTGCAGATATAGTAAATGACGCATCTGTAAGTAATTTTGATCTTGTTAATGGGACTATTACCGAAATTAAAGACTTAATATCTGGTGATAGAGTATGTATTGATACTGCTTCAATGTTAAATCTTGGAGAAGGTATGTTAATTGGTTCTTATTCAAAAGGACTGTTTTTAGTTCATAGCGAAACATTAGAAAGCGAATATGTTGCTTCAAGACCTTTTAGAGTTAATGCGGGTCCAGTTCAGGCATATGTAATGGGTCCAAATAATAAAACTAAATATTTGAGTGAAATTAAAACTGGTGATGAACTTTTAGCAGTAAATAAAGATGGAATTGCAAGAACAGTATTAGTTGGAAGAGTAAAAATAGAAAAAAGACCATTTATTCTAATTGAAGCAGAATATGATGGCATTAAAATTAAAACTCTCCTTCAAAATGCTGAAACTATAAGGTTGGTTAATTCTAACGGAGTAGCTGTTTCTGTTTCAGAACTTGAAGTCGGGGATAAAATCAAAGTTTTCATTGATGATAATGCAAGACATTTTGGAATGGCTATTGATGAAACTATAATTGAAAAATAGCTATTTATGGATTAGGGATTCGATGACTTCCTCAAAAATCAGATGTTTTTTAGCTATTGATATTGAACCAAAATTAATAGCTAATATAGAAACAATTCAAGAGGAATTTAAAAAAACAAATGCCGATATAAAATATGTTCCAATGGAAAATATACATTTTACATTGAAATTTTTTGGAGATATTAGTGAAGAATCAATTGACAAAGTATCAATAGCTATTAACAATGTTATAAAGAATTATTCTCCATTTGAAATAGCTATTTCTGGTTCTGGTGCTTTTCCAAATGAAGATTATATTAAAGTTATTTGGATAGGAATTTCTAAAAATTCAACATTTATTAATCTACAAAACGATTTAGATAATGAATTTAAAAAACTTGGATTTAAAAAAGAGAAAAATTATACTGCTCATTTAACTATTGGTAGAATGAAAAGTCCAAAAAATAAAAAAGAAGTAAAAAATGTATTAGATTTGTTTAAAAATTATGAAATAGGATTCATGAAAATATCAAATTTGTCTTTAAAAAGTAGTCAATTAACATCAAACAGACCAATATATTCCGAAATAGCTAATTTTGAATTATAAAATTAAATTTAATCAAAAGTTCAGTAGCTATTATAAATTGATAGTTGGAGATATTATGAATTAGAGGGATATTATGAATTATGCAAATATTTTAAAGGAAATAAAACCAACTAAAGAAGAAATAGCTAAAGTTCATAATATTGCAAATAATGTTCTTGAAACTATTGATAAAATAGCTAAAGAAGAGAATATTTCAGTTCAACCTAGTCTTGTTGGTTCAATAGCTAAAGGAACTTGGCTTTCAGGAAGTTCAGATATTGATATTTTTATAAATTTCCCTTTAGAAACAAGTGAAAATGAATTAAAAGAAAAAGGATTATTTTTAGCTTATAAAACTAGTGAAGCTATTGGTGGGGTAGCTGAAGAACATTATGCATCTCATCCTTATATAACTACAAAATTTGAAGGATCTGAAATAGATATAGTTCCTTGTTATGATATTAAAACTGCAGAAGAGCTGAAATCAGCTGTAGATAGAACAATTCTCCATACAAACTATATTTTAAAAAATCTTAAAGAAAAGCAAAAAGATGAAGTTATACTTCTTAAAAAATTCATGAAAGAAATTGGTGTTTATGGTTCTGAGTTTAAAGTAGGGGGATTTGCAGGATATCTCTGTGAAATTTTAATATTAAACTATGGAACTTTTGAAAATACTTTAAAAAATTCATCTCTTTGGAAAAAAAGAACTATAATTGATTTAGAAAATTATAAAACAGAAGAATTATTTGATGATTCACTAATAGCTATTGATCCTACAGATAAGAATAGAAATGTTGGCGCTGCTCTTAAAACTCAAAAAATGGGAGAATTCATTGCAGGTTCAAGGAACTTTATTGATAATCCTAAAATAGAATATTTTAAACCTATAAAAAAAGATAAAAAAAATCTTAATCCTTCTAATATTTTTAAAAAGTTTAAAGATAGAGAAAGTAAAACCCTCATACTAAGCTTTAATATTCCTGATATTTCTATTGATAATTTGTATCCTCAATTAAATAAAACTGCTGTTTCTTTAAAAGAAAAACTTAAGCATGAAGAATTTAATGTTATAGATACTAGCTATTGGACTGATGAAAATAAAATAGCTATTATTTTAATAGAATTAGATACTTGGACCCATAGTAAGTATCAAATACATGAAGGGCCTAAAATTTGGAATAAAAAAGCAAGTGATGAATTTTTAGCCATTTATGGAAATAGATGCTATCTCCAAGATGAACATTGGGTTTTAAAACGTTCAAGACAGAATAAAACTCCTGAAGACTTTATTAATTTTGTTCTAAAAAGAGAAAATATAGCTATTCTTAAAATAGGTAAAAATTTAAAGGATATTGTTATTGATACTTATAATCTTATTGATATTGAAGATTTATTTTCTAAATTTACTGATTCCATAAATGAAAATGAAAATGAAAATGATTTTGATTTTGATAATTCTTCTGATAATTTTATTGATTCTAATAATTCTAATAATTCACATAATTTTCTTTATAAAGGAAATATTGATTTTTTAAATTTTTTAGAAGATTATTTAAATCCTGGACAAAAAATAAAAAGATAAGAAAAAGATATGAATGCACTGATTTATAATAAAAATGATTTGTAATAAAATTAATAGCTATTCTCTATCTATTTTCTTTCTTCTACAAACTTAGGAATTGCTTTTTGTAATGGATCAAAAGTTTCTCTATTTTTTACTTCTACACATTTCATACTAACTTTTGAATGAAGTGATGTAGGAAGTCTAAGGATTCTTTTTAAATCAATAGTAACTTTCGCATCAATTGTACTGAGATTTACTCTTGCCATTGCATTTACCATAGATTTATACCTTCTTGGACCAATTTTACTTTTAAACATTCCCCAATCATCATTATAAAGAAAATCTCTATGTTTAATCATATCTTTTAATAGCTTGGGATTAATTTCGTCAATGTTTTCTTTTCCTGTAAGGTGGAGAATATTGTATTTAACTCTATCTGTAAAAACCTTTGGATAAGCTATTGGGATAGAAAAATGTTCAAAATTGTAAGTATTTCCTCCTTCAAGAGAGTTTGAGTATTGTGATTTGGGAACATCTGCTCCTGCAACATATTTTAAGATTTCAGAACGTAAATCACTATCAGAATACATTATATTTTCATCTAATATTCGTATATGATATCCTCTTCCAGAATAAATTAGATGAATATTGTTTATACCTAGATCAGTTCCTAATGTATCAATGAGATTATTAACGATTTCAAGAGCTTCACCAAGGCAAATCTCACAAACTCCTTCACAATTGCATGATCTAATGGGAAGATCTTTTGCATCTACATCAAAAATATATTCTGATTTAAGCCAATCTTCTCTTCTTCGAGGATTATTGTAAAATGCTACTGAGATATAAGATGCAAAAGGAGTTTTGTATCGCATGAACCTTCTAAGAGAATCTTTTCCCTTAAATACTTTATATCTATCATTAGGTCCATGTCCTAAATGATCAAAACCAAACTCTCTTTTATTAAGCTCATTTGTAATAAAATCAGGCAAGTCTTTCTCAGACCATTCTTCTCTATAATATCTTCGTCTTTCTTCTAAAGTAGCTGGTTCAAAAATAAGATCACCTAATTTTGATTATAATTTTAATTCATAATCTTAATTATACTTATATTATTAGTTATATTCCTAATTATATTATATTTTTACTTTTATATTATATTCTTATTTGTAATTTATTCTTATTTTGTAATTTTAAATCTATTTTTAAATCGAATATCTAATATTTAATATCTAATAATCTAATAATATCTAATAATAACTCAATTCCAATCTTATTAATTTTAATTTTTAATTCAAATTACCTTAATCGCTTTTTGAATCAGTTTTTAATCAGTTTTAATCAGTTTTTTTCTTTATCATTAGAATTAGTAGAATCTGCAGAATCCACATGATCCATAGAATTGGTAGAATCATTAGAATTGGCAGGATCATCAGGAATTTTTCCTTCTTTTTGCATTTGCCATTTAGCTCTTGAATAATATGAAAGAGGATTTCCAATACCTTTACAAAGTTTGTTTGGCTTACATAACTGAGGTAAATGCATTTTAATTTTTTCACAACTCATCGGAGTATACCAAGTAGTTTCTCCTTCATTCTCTAATTTTGGATCATTGTGCATTCCAAAACCAAGTTTTGAAGTTATATTTATTTTTTCTTGTGGTTGGTCTTCAAATAATGGAGGACTACAATTATCAGCAGCTTCATAAATAAGAGGTAAAATCTCATTTAATGTAATTGTTAGATTGGGGTCAATATCTGAAACTTTTATATTATGGTCTACACTAAATATTCCTGGAAAAAGACGAGCATAAGAAACAAATGATGTTAAAAGAAGAACAATAGCATCATTTCTACCACCAGATTTAACACCCTCAACAGTATTAGTTATACATGGAGGAAAAGCTTCTCTTTGAAGTTTTCCAATTTTTATAGATTCTCCTACATTTCCTGCATAAAAACTACTATATTTTGATGAAAGTTCTGAAATGGTTTTTTCTATACTTTCAGCTAATTCTGAAATAGCTGGATGAATTTCTACAGTAGAAGACATTTCTTTTATTTTTTCAATATAATTTTCAGTATTTTGCATAATCATTTTTGTAAGTATTAATTCTTTGACATTTTCACCAATTATGATATCATACATTCTCTCAGGAGCTCTGTCTTTGAATTTTTCTCCAAATCGGGCTATAAAATCTTCTTTTTCAATTATAATCTTTCCATTATCAATAACTAAATCTTCAAGGGATATTTTTTTTGAAGCTATTAATTCTTTTAAATAAGTCCAACTAATATTATCATCAATAATAAGCTGATTTAAAAGTTTATTAACAATATCTTGTCTATTATGAGGCATTAATTTTCTTAATCTTTCTTCAATTAATGCTCCTTGTGATTCAATGAATAGACGAGTTTCTCTAGAATTTATATTAAATTTAATAGCTATTGCTTGAGCTAAAAGATGAAAAGATATAACATCAGCTTCAACTATTTCTTCATTTAAAAGATAAGCAAAATCATTATATTTGAAGTTTTTATTGTTTTTTCTCTCAATATACCATTGAACACGTTTAATAGCTAATTCGCCATAGCTATTTGGTAAAAGTGAATCATCAGATATATTTTGATGTTCAATTCGAGAAACTGTCTCAATCAGACTATTATTTCGTGTAAATACTTCATTCAAATCCCCTTTTTCTTTAACTATTTCTCGTCCTTCATTAGAAAGGGGATTTATAAAAGATAAAAAAACCATATATTTATTTTATTTTTTATACTATTTATTTTTAAATATTATTTAGTAAGATAATAATACTAATACTAATATTAATAATAATACTAAAATACTAATAAAAATACTAATAATAATAATTATAATAATACTAATAATAATCATAATAATAATATTACTATTAATAAGTATCACTATTAATATTATAAATTACTATATAAATTACTATTAATATTAATAAAAATAATAATATGTGTAAGTAATAAATATATTTTTTAGAATTGTAAAACATTGTAAAACATTGTAAAAAATTATGAAATATTATAAAATATTTAGAACTATTAATAAAATTTTATAAAATTTTTTATTTCAATTATAAATATAACCAACTATAAAGAGAATAAGGAGAAAAATAATGTCTAAGATTTTTATTTCATGTGCACTTCCCTATGCAAATGGGCCATGTCATTTAGGACATTTAAGATCAACATATATACCTGCAGACATTTATGCTAGATATAATAGGATGATAGGTAATGAAGTGTTGATGGTTTGTGCTACTGATGAACATGGAACGCCAATAGCTGTAAATGCTGATAAAGAAGGTAAAAAACCAATTGAAATAGCTACAAAATACCATGAAATGATAGTTAAGGATCTTGAATCATGTGATATATCATTAGATAGTTTTACTAGAACCACTGATGAAATACATTATAAAATAGCTCAAAATTTCTTTTTAGATTTGTACAATAAAGGCTTTATTTATGAAAAAACAATAAAACAGCTTTATTGTGAAGATTGTAATAAATTTTTACCAGATAGGTATGTTGAAGGAACTTGTTATTATTGTGAAAGTGAAGGAGCTCGTGGAGATCACTGTGAAGTTTGTGGAAGACATTTAGATACAATTGATATAATTAATCCTAAATGTTTAACTTGTGGCAGTATGCCGATAATAAAAGAATCAAAACATTATTTTTATAAATTAAGTAACTTTGAAAAAAGTGTTGAAGAATATATTGATTCAAATAAAGCTATGCCAGCAAATGTTAAAAATTATGCTAAAAATTGGCTAAAAGAAGGATTAAATGATTGGATTTTAAGCAGAGATATGGATTGGGGTATTCCTATTCCTCTTGAAGGAGCAGAAGGAAAAATAATATATGTATGGGGAGAAGCATTCCTTGGATATATTTCTTCTGCAGCACAATGGTCAAAAAAGACTGGAAAATCTTGGAAGGATTATTGGAATGATATGGCTATTCATTTTATAGGTAAAGACATTATTTACCATCATGCATTGTTTTGGACAGCTCTTCTTGAAGGATATGGATGTAGACTTCCTACAAATATAATAGCTGGAGAATATCTTTCTCTTGAAGGAAAAAAGATGTCAACTAGTCAAAATTGGGTTATATGGGTTTCTGATTTTGTTAAAAAGTATGATAGTGATCTTCTTAGATATTATCTCACAATTAATGCACCATTAAATAAAGATACTGATTTTTCATGGGATGATTTTGGAAGAAGAATAAATGATGAATTAGCAGATGTTTTAGGAAATTTCTTACATAGAACATTTACTTTCACAAAAAAATTCTTTGATAGTTCTGTTCCCGATTATGCAAATCCTAATGATGAAGATAGAGTTTTTGAAGTAGATATTGAAGAAATTCCAAATACTGTTGGGAAATTAATTGAAGAATTTAAATTTAGAGAAGGTTTAGTAGAAATAATTAAAATAGCTAAAAAAGGAAATAAGTATTTCAATGATCAAGAACCATGGAAAGCTATTAAAGAAAATCCAGAACGCGCTGCAAATTGTTTATATTTATGTAATCAGTTATCAAAAGTATTATCTATTTTATTAAAACCTTATATTCCAAATAAAGCAAAACAAATTGGAGAAATATTAAATATCAACTCAGAAGCTGTTTGGGAAGATTCAAAAATTTCTTTAGAAATAGGGCATAAAATTAATAAACCAAAACCATTATTTAAAAAAATAGAAGAATCAGAATTAGAAAAAGAAAAAGAAGAACTTTATAAAAATTTAAAAGAAGAAACAAAAATAAAATCTAAAGAAGATAAAAAAATAGAGAAAAAAATAGATAGAAATAAAGATCAAAATAAAGATAAAGATAAAAATAAAAATGAGAATAATAAAGATAAAAAAGAGGATAATATGAGTGACTTAATAACTATAGATGATTTTGCAAAGATAGATATTAGAATTGGAGAAATAGTAGCATCTGAAAAAATAGAAGGTTCAGATAAGCTATTAAAATTAAAAGTAAATATTGGAGAAAAAGAACTTCAAGTTGTAGCAGGAATAGCTGAAAAATATTCTCCTGAAGATTTAAAAAATAAGAAAGTAGC
>JAISIQ010000031.1 GCA_031261945.1 Methanobrevibacter sp. | reverse complement strand
AATTCAACATCTTTAAAAGCTTCAAAAACAGTTTGAGGAAGTTCTTCTTCAACATTTTCTTTGATATGAGTATCTGAAATTATTCCAATTTTAATTTTAATCACCCTTTTTTCTTTTTTCATTTTTCTTATTTGTTTCTATTAGTTAATCTTATTTCTATTATTATTATTATTATTATTATTTTTGTTATTTTTATTAATTATGCTTATTATAATTATTCTAATATTAATTTTATTCATATTGGTGAATGATATATATGTGAATGAATATGTATCTGCTTATATTTTATATAATATCTAATAATATTTTAATTATTTAGTCTAATATTATTAATTTAATAGGCATTTGATTAATTAATACTTTAATCACTATTAATAATAATAAAAATCAAGTCAAAAACTTTATATTTATGTATTAATAGATATTTAATTTCTCAGGTAAAACATAGGACAATAATCATTATTCATATTTATATCAAATTATTATATATGAAAATTATATATGAAATATAATTATCATATCATTGTCAGTATCAGTATCATTATAATATTACTATTACTATTACTATTATTATCATTATTATTATTATTATTATTATTCATATTAAACTCATTAAATATGTAGAATTGAATTTATGTAGAATTAAATTGTAGAATATATAAAAACATACAAAAAAAGGAATATATACTAAAAGGAGATAAAAAATATGGGAAAAGTTAAGAAACAAGACATTTTAAATATATTAGATAAATACGACAAAAATGAGATTACAATAGCTACTCTTGGAAGTCATACATCTCTTCACATTTTAAATGGTGCGAGAGCTGAAGGTTTCAGAACAGCTATTGTTTGTGAAAAAGGAAGAGATGTTCCTTATAAAAGATTTGGAGTTGCTGATGAGTATATAATGGTAGATGAGTTTAAAGACATAGTTAATGAAGATGTACAAGAGAAACTCCGTTCTATGAATGCTATTGTTGTTCCTCATGGGTCTTTTGTAGCTTATGCTGGTCTTGATAGGGTTGAAGATGATTTCAATGTACCTATGTTTGGAAACAGAGATATACTTAGATGGGAAGCAGAAAGAGATTTAGAAAGACAACTATTAGTCGAAAATGACATTAGAATTCCTTATAAATACGAAAGTCCAAAGGATATTGATAGGACAGTTATGGTTAAATTCCCTGGTGCAAGAGGTGGGCGTGGATACTTTGTAGCTTCATCTCCTGAAGAATTTGATCAAAAGATTGAATCTATGAAGTCTAGAAATTGGATTGAAGATGACGATGTAGCTCAAGCTCATATTGAGGAGTATGTTACTGGTTGTAATTATTGTATACACTATTTCTACTCTGCTTTAAATGATGAAGTAGAACTTATGGGTATTGATAGCCGTTATGAATCCAGTATTGATGGTTTGGTTAGAATGCCTGCTAAAGATCAGTTAGATGTAGGTCTCGATCCTTCATATGTTATTACAGGAAACCATCCTGTTGTAATGAGAGAATCTTTACTTCCTCAAGTATTTGATATCGGGGATAAATTAGTTAAATCTGCTGCAAAACTTGTTTCTCCAGGAATGAATGGTCCCTTCTGTATGCAAACTCTTGTAAATGATGATCTTGAAGTAATTGTATTTGAAATAAGTGCAAGAACTGATGGAGGAACTAACACATTTATGAATGGTTCATCTTACAGCTATTTAAAATATGGAGAACCAATGAGTATGGGTAGAAGAGTTGCTCGTGAAATAAAGGCAGCTCTTGAAAAAGGAGGATTAGAAAAGATTATAACTTAAATATAATCTTTTTTATTTTATTTTTTTTTATTTTTTTATTTTATTTTAAATTATTGTATTTTTTTTTTATATGGTTTTGATTTTATTATTTTGATTTTATTTGATTTAAATTTTAATTTAATTGATAATTTATATTTCTATTTCTATTCTATGTTATCATACGGATTATTGTTAATCATTATTGCTAATTTTTTTTTTAGTTTGTTTTCTATTATTAATTTTATTAATATTTTTATTAATACTATTATATTTTACAAGAAAATAACAAATATTAGGACTTATAAACACTATTAAAAGAAGATTATTAAATAATAATCATTTACAATTATATTTTACAAGAAAATAACAAATATTATAACTTATAAACACTATTAAAAGAAGATTATTAACTAATAATCATTTGCAATCATATAAAATTTACAATTATATAAATATAAGTATTAATAATATTTATTTATGGAAGCTCCTGAAGAAGTTAAAAATTTAGTTAAAAAATTTGAGGATAATATTGAAAGATATAAAAATCCTAAATATAATGAAACAACAGTAAGGCAAGAATTTATAGATCCCTTATTCATAGCTTTAGGATGGGATGTAAATAATATTATTAAGCCTAAAGCACCTCAATACAGGGATGTTATATTAGAAGATAATATTAAAGTAGGGGGTCAGACTAAGTCTCCTGATTACTGTTTTACTTTAAGTGGTAATAAAATTTTCTTTTTAGAAGCTAAAAAACCATCTGTTAATATTATAGATGATAAAGCTCCAGCTTATCAATTGAAAAGATATGCATGGAGTGCTAAATTTGCATTATCTGTTTTAACTGATTTTGAAGATTTAGCTATTTATGAAGCTAAAACAAAACCTAAAAACACAGATAGTACAAAAGTTGGGAGAGTAAAATTATATAATTATAAAGATTATGTTGATAAATGGGATGAAATATATAATCTTTTATCTAAAGAAGCTGTTGAAACAGGTAGTTTTGATAAATTTGCAGGGAAAAAAATTAAAAAAGGAACATCTGAAGTAGATGATGAATTTTTAAAAGAAAT
>JAISIQ010000030.1 GCA_031261945.1 Methanobrevibacter sp. | reverse complement strand
CCAAAAGTAATAGCTCCATAACTAGGGCAAAAATTTAACAAAACAAGACTTCTAAATATTAAGTTTCCTGAAATTCCATCAGGAGCTATTATTATATTGTTTTTATCTTTTATACTTTTTTCTATTAATATATAATAATTCTTTATTGAAAATTTAAATTCTTGTTTTGAAAGCTCTTTTTCCACCATAATAGCTATTTCTTCACTATCTTTTATGGATTTATCAATTGTTTCATTTCTTCCTAAATCTTCTTTTCTTCCACCTGCCAAAATAGCTATTTTAGGAGTTTTTCCAAGTTTTTTCATGAATTTTGCTGATTCAACACCTAATTCCACTCTTTCAGCTATTGTATTCCCTTCATCAATACCTACAGGACCTATTAAAAATTCATAGCCTTTTTTCCCTTCATTTTCTTTTTTAATATAACTAGCTCTTGAAATAATAGGAGCATCATTTGTATGAAGATTAGTTAATTCTTTAATGGATTTTATAATATTTGAAGAATTTAAAGATCCTCTAACAACAACATCAATAGTTTTATCTTTAAATGCAGCTATTAATTCTTCATCAGATTTAGCTATTTTTACTTCTAAATCTTTGTTTTCATTAGCTATTTCCGATGCAGTTAATATGTTTTTATTTGCACCGAAACCAACAACAATTTTTACAGTCATTTGATCATCATTTAGTTAATCTGTAGTTAATTATGTTAATTGTTTAATTTTTAATAATAATTAATATATTAATATATTTAATATTTAATATTTAAGTATAATAATAGATTTAAGATTAGATTTAGTAATTTTAGTAATATAGTAATTTAGTAATATATAGTAGTATATATTTAATAGAAAAGATTATATTAAATAAGAATATAATATTAATGATAAATAATAAGTTTATGAAAATATTAGTTATAATAAATTATTAGTTTTAATTATTATGGTTCTAATTCTAATATTACTAAAATATTACTAATATTTACTAATATTATTCTAAAAGATAACTATTTAGTTAATAATATGAATTAATACTATAAATTTAGTAATTAATTTTATTTATAGTTTATTTATAATTTATTTATTAATACTTATTATATAAATAGTAATAAGATTATTATAACAAATATATGAAAACTGCTTTCTAAATAGTTTATTTTTAATAAAATAAAATAAACAAGAAGTGAAAAAAATAAAAAATAAAAAAATAGAAAAATTTACTATTTTTAGGTAGTGAAGAAAATGGAAAGACAAAAAAAATTGATAATAGCTATTATAATTGTACTTGCAATTGCTATTGGAACTGTAGTTTGGGGTATGTTTTTATCCACTCCTAACTTATCAGACGGGGAAAAAAACATTTTAGTATTAGCTGTTGATGAAACTGAACAAAGACCTGGTATGGGTGGCGTAGATATGGCATTTATAATCAATATGGATAATGGAAGTATAGAAAAATACACTCCAGTATATCCTGGAGGATTATCACATCCAACACAACCTTCACCTGTAGGAGGAGGTAATATGATGTTACATGATTCTTTATGGGACAGTAATATTCCACAAGGCATGGAATATGCTAAAGAAATTGTAGAGGGCAATACAAAAACAGAAATTGATGCTGTTGTAGCAGTTAATACAGAAGCTATTGATGCAATTATAGCTTCAGCAGGAACTCTCGAAGTTAATGGAAATTCCATGAATATAAGTGCTTTAGATCTTGTAAGAGAAAATGATCAACTCCATGGCGGAGGAATGACTAGGGGAGAAGCAGTGTTGGCATTAGCAAAAGCTATTTCTCAAGCAGCTACAGATACTACAAAACGTGAAGCTATGGTTCAAACAGCCTTAGACCAATATTCAAAAGGTAATATTATTATGATTCCTGAAGGCTCTTTTATTGGATTAATGGCAGCAAAAGGTCTTGAACATTTAGCAAACTAAATATTTCATTAATATTTCTGCTAATTTAAAAAAAATAAGAAATTTTTAATGAACTAAAGCACTAAAAAGATTAACCACTAAAAAGATTAAATATTTATTAAATTAGTATTTAATCTTTATTTTTTCTTTTTTAGATATTAGATATTTTTTAAAATATATTTTAATAAAAAAATAAAATAAAATAAAACAAATAATAAAATTATTTATAAAATTATTTTAGAACTTTAACACCTTCAGAGGTTCCCAATATAACCTCATCTACCATTTGTGAAAATATTCCATTTTCAACAACACCTGGAATTGAGTTTAAGTCTTTTTCAAGTTGAATAGGATTATCAATTTCATAGAAATTAGCATCAACAATAAAATTCCCATTATCTGAAATTACTGGACCATCTTTATATTTAGCCATTCTTATTTCAGGATCTGCTCCCATATCTTTCAATTCTTGAAAAACAGGTTTAATTGATTGAGAAATAATTTCTAATGGAACTGGAAATGTTCCAAGTTTACTTACAAGTTTTGTTTCATCAACTATAACAATAAAACGCTTAGCAGAATAATCTACTATTTTTTCTAATGTATGAGCTGCCCCTCCACCTTTTATAAGGTTGAAATCAGAATCTATTTCATCAGCTCCATCAACAGCTATATCAACATCATGTTCTTCAAGTGAAGTTACAGGAATTTTCCATTGTTTAGCTAGAAGAAATGATTGATAAGAAGTAGGAATTCCCATTATAGCTATTTCTTCTTCTTTAATTCTCATTCCAAGACTTTCAATAAAATAATGAGTTGTTGAACCAGTACCAAGTCCAATAATTTCTCCATCCTTTACTTCTTCTGCTGCTTTAAATCCTGCGAGTTTTTTAAGATTCATTAAATCAATCCATAAGTTATAATTATGATTATATTATGATTATATTAGTTTATGATTATATTAGTATTATATTATTATATTATATTAATTATGAAATAGCTATTTATTAAATAGCTATTCTATATGTAAAATTACTTTACTAAGTGAAAAATCTTTTCCACAAGCTCCATTATGTTTACCAAGATCTTTGACAATAGTGCATTTATCCTTAGCCAATAAACCTTCAGGAAAGCAGAGATCATGAAACACACAATGAATATCACAATTAGGAGCATTATAAATAGTAGTAGATCCCTCAAAGACTTTTTTAGAATCAATAAATGCTTCAATATCTGCTTGTTCTACTTCTACAGCTTGAACTAATCCACCATCATGAACATTACATTTTTGTTCTATATCTTTAATATTTTTGATAACATACTTTCTTCCTTCTTCTAAAGAATCAATGCATGTTGCTTTAAATCTACAACTTTCACATTCCTCAGCAGAACCTTGAAAAACAAAAGACATATTTTTTTTAGCTAAATTTTTTCCAATTAAAGTTATCATCAAATTACTCCCACTATCCTCTTTAAAATCCTTTAAATTACTTCTGTTCTAATAGCTAATTTTTTAGCTGCCTCTCTTGAAAGACCTCTATCTCCTAAAATAGTATATCTTTCAGGTCTAATAGTATGTGCTAATGTTAAAGCATCAATAATGTCTTCAGGATCAATATTTAATTCATATGCATTAGTAGGAGCATTCATAGCTTTTAAAGCATCCCTAATACATTTCCAATCCCCACCATGTAAATTCATCATCATTATGGTCCCTACACCGCATTGTTCTCCATGTAAAGCAGATTTATAGGAAGATTTAGCTTTTGATTCGGACTTTGATCTGGATTTTGATTTGGATTTTAATCCAGATTTTGATTTAGGTTTAGATTTAGAATTAAGTTTAGAATTATCTTTAGAATTAGCTTTAGAATTAGCTTTAGACTTATAATCTGACCTATTTTTTGTGATTTTATCTAAAGCATGACTAAATTTATGTTCTGAACCACTAGCAGGCCTACTACTTCCAGCTATACTAATTGCCATACCACTACTAAATAAAGATTTAACCACAAGCCTGGCACTTTCTTCCAATCCTTCTTTAATTGAATTTGAAGATTTAATTATAAGTTTAGCTGTCATTGAAGATAAAGCAGCTGCAGATTCACTATAATTTTCATTTTGAAGCCTTTGAGCTAACTTCCAATCTTTAATAGCTGTACAATTTGATACAATATCTGCACAACCAGAAGCCATAAGACGGAATGGAGCTTTTCTAATTATATTTGTATCAGCTATTACTCCTATAGGAGATTGAGCTTCGAGTGAAGTTGATCCATTCTTGTTTTTAATTGAAGCAAGAGGAGAAGCTATCCCGTCATGCGAAGCTGCTGTTGGAACAGAAATGAAGTAAATATCCTTGTTAGTAGAAGCAATTTTAGCTACATCTATGACTTTTCCTCCTCCGACACCTAAAACAACAGAAACATTTCTTGATTTTTCATCAAAATCATCACCAATAGCTTCCTCTACTTTTTTTACTGCTGATTCAGATGCTTCGTCGATTTGAACGAGGTTTGTTTGATAATCAGATGATTCTAAACTTTCAATAGCTGGTTCCGCCCCAATTTTTAATGTTTCATTGCCAGTAACAACCAGAACATCTCCTTCAATTCTTAGATCTTTACATATAGTTCCAGTCTTATTAATAACTCCTGAACCAATATGTACTTCCCTTGGCATCTGAATTTTCTTTGAATCCATTGTTTCTCCTTAATATAGCAATATATTAAATAGTTAAATGTTAAATTAAATGATTAATTATAAATGATTAATTAACTAACTAATAAAATTATATTATGATTTATAATTTGTAATTTATTACAATTACTTAATATATAATTACTTAATAAAATAATTTTTGAATTTAAAAATAAATAATAGGAAAATATTAATTATGAATTATTATTATCATTATTGTTATTGTTATTACTAATATTACTAATATTAATAATCTTAATAATATTTAATAATATTAAACATTACAGATAATCATAGTCACAATTATTATCATCATTAATCATCATTACAATTATTTTATCATTGTTATTATCATTAATAATAATAATAATAATGTTAATAATAATATTAAGGTTAATGTTAATGTTACTACTATTAATAATAATATTGATTATTATAGTTAAAATAAATAAAATAGTTATTAAATAAAATAAAATTAAATATATATTTAGTAAATATTATTAAAAGTAAATATTATTAAATAATTATTCCATAATAAAAAAATACTAATCTATAAATTAAGTGATAAAATGGAAGATTTCAGTAAATGGTACCATAATATTTTAGAAGAAGCAGAGATAATAGATTCACGATATCCAATTAAAGGAATGAGTGTGTGGCTACCTCATGGATTTAAATTAAGAAAATATATTCTTAAAGAGTTAAAAGAGCTATTTGATAAAGATCATGAAGAAGTTTTGTTTCCATTACTTGTTCCAGAAGATGAACTTGCAAAAGAAGGAATTCATGTAAAAGGATTTGAAGATGAAGTTTATTGGGTAACTCATGGAGGGCAAAAAGAGCTAAATAAAAAATTAGCTATTCGCCCAACAAGTGAAACAGCTATGTATCCTATGTTTTCACTATGGGTTAGATCCCATATAGATCTTCCAATGAAATTTTACCAAGTCGTGAATACATTTAGATATGAAACAAAACATACTCGCCCACTTATACGTGTTAGAGAGATTACAACATTTAAAGAAGCTCATACTGTTCATTCAAATCAAGAAGATGCTGCAAAACAAGTGGAAATAGCTATTGAACTTTATAAAAAGCTATTTGATATGCTTGCAATCCCATATCTCATTAGTAAAAGACCTGTTTGGGATAAATTCCCTGGAGCAGATTATACAATGGCTTTTGATACATTTTTCCCAGATGGAAAAACTCTCCAGATTGGAACAGTCCATAATCTTGGTCAAACATTTGCAAAAACATTTGATATAAAATTTGAAAATAATGAAGGAAATCATGAATATGCTTATCAAACTTGTTATGGTCTTTCTGATAGAGTAATAGCTTCAGTAATAGCTATTCATGGAGATGAAAAAGGATTAGTTCTTCCTCCAGCTATTGCTCCAGATCAAGTAACCATAATCCCAATTATTTTTAAAGATGGAGGAGAAGAAGTAATGGCTAAATGTAATGAAATAGAATCCTCCCTCCAAAGCTCTGGAATTAGGGTGAAAATAGATGATAGAGATATGAGGCCTGGAAAGAAGTTTTATGACTTTGAACTTAGTGGTTGCCCAATAAGAATAGAGTTAGGTCCAAGAGACTTAGCAGAGAATAAAGCTATTCTTGTAAGACGAGATACTCTTGAAAAAATAGAAATCAACCTAGAAGAAAATTATACTTCAAAAATACAAGAGATATTTGAAGAAATAGCTATTAATCTGAAAAACAAAGCTTGGAAACATACAGAAGAAAACATTACACATAGTTCTAACTTAGATGAAGTTAAAGACATTGTAGCTAATGGCAAAATTGTTTCAGTTGATTGGTGTGGAGATGAAGATTGTGGAAAAGAAATAGAAGAAATAACAGAATTAGATATTTTAGGAACACAAGCAGAAGAAGGAAAAGAAAAAAAAGAAAAAGAACTAGATACAAAAGAACCAAATACAGAAGAACCAGATGCAGAAACTAGAACAACTTGCATAAATTGTAAAAAAGAAGCAAAATACAAAGCATTAATAGCTAAAACATATTAAAATATTTTATTAAAACTCAAGAGGATAAAATATGGATGAACTATATGGAATCATTCCTGTTTCAAAATTTTCAAATGCGAAAACACGTTTATCTCCTTTTTTAGAGCTTGAAGAAAGAGAACAGCTATTAAAAGCAATGTTAAAAGATGTGACTAATGCATTGAAAGAAGTTGTTGATGAAGTAGTTATTATAAGTGCAGATATGGAAGTATTAGAATATTCTAAAAAACTTGGTGTTTCTACATTAGTTGAAAATCCTGGTTTAAATTTAAATACTGCAATAGCCCAAGCTATGGATTGGTGTAGAGACAAAACTAATAAAGTAATCATTATTCCTTCTGATATTCCATTAATATCTAAAACAAATCTTCAAGGATTGATTAATTCAGCAAAAGCTTTTGATTGCATAATAGCTCCTTCAAAAGGAGGAGGAACTAATGGATTAGCTATTAAACCATTAGCTATTGATATGAAATTTGGTGAATTTAGTTTTGAAAACCATATAAAAGAAGCTGAAAAGAAAGGATTTCAACCACTTGTTTATGATTCATTTTATATGTCATTAGATGTAAATACAACTGAAGATCTTGGAGAAATAATGATTCATGGCTCTGGAACAGAAACACGTAGATATTTAAATAGTTTAAATATTAATGTTGAGTCTATTCATGGTGCGGAAAGACTGAAAGTTACTAAAGGATAAATAAAGGAATTATTATGATTGGAATTTCAATAGCTGGATTTGATCCATCAGGAGGAGCAGGAATACTTGCAGATATGAAAACATTTTCTTCTCTTGGGATTCATGGAACGAGTGTTATTACATCCCTTACAGCTCAAAATCCTAATAAATTTTTCTCTTCAATGCCAATAGCTATTGATTATATTAGTGAACAATTTGATTCTATTATGGATCAATATAAAGATGAAATAAGCTATGGAAAAACAGGAATGTTGTATTCTAAAGAAATAATCAAAAGTGTAAGTAAAAAATTATTAGAATATAATATAAAATATGTTGTTGATCCCGTTATGGTAGCTAGTTCTGGAGGAAATCTATTATCCGAAGGAGCAGATAAATCTCTTGATGTTTTATTAAAAAATGCCATGCTTGTCACCCCTAATATACAAGAAGCTGAAACATTGTCCAAAATAGCTATTAATAATGTTGATGATGCTATTGAAGCTTCTAATGAAATTAGTAAGCTTTGTAATGTCTTAATAACCGGAGGGCATTTAAATGGAACAAATGTTCTTAATATTAATGGAGAAATATCCATAATTAAAAATAAATTAATTGATACTAATAATATTCATGGAAGTGGTTGTTGTTTATCAGCAGCTATTACATCTTATCTTATTAAAGGAGAAACATTAAAGATAGCTATT
>JAISIQ010000173.1 GCA_031261945.1 Methanobrevibacter sp. | reverse complement strand
TTTAAACATTTAATAATCCAGTGATAAGATGATATTTACAAAATTACAGCTTAAAAATTTTAAATCTTATAATAATACTACTATTGATTTTAAACCAGGTATTAGTATTATTGTTGGTGAAAATGGTGCTGGAAAATCTACTATACTTGAAGCTATTAGTTTTGCTTTGTTTAAACAACATTCAGGAAAGAAAATTGATGATTTAATTCGTATAACTAAGATGAAAAATTCCCATGAAACAATGTCTGTTAGTTTAGAATTTGTATCAAATGGAAAAAAATATGAAGTAACAAGAACAAGAGCAAGTACTTCAAAATCTAAACTTTCAATCATAGAAAATGAAGGATCTGTAATAATAGCTACTGGAGATAAATCTGTTAATGAAGAAATTCAATCTATTATTAATATGGATGCTGATTTATTTATAAATGCTATTTATATTAGGCAAGGAGAAATAGCTAATCTCGTTGGAAAGACTCCTTCTGAGAAAAAACAATTAATTGGAAAGCTATTAGGTATTGAAGATCTCGAAAAGGCATGGAATAAAAGTTTACCTTTAATTAATATTTATGAAAATGAAAAATCAGAATTAGTAGGTAGAGTAGATTCTATATCAAACTTAGATAAAGAATTAAAAACTAAAAAAGTAGTATTAGATGAGCTAAGAAAAAAAGGAAATGTTTTTGAATCAGAATTAAAGGATTTAGAAAAATCAAAAGAAGAAAAAACAAAAGAAAAAGCAGAAATGGAAATAGCTAAATCTAAATTTGAAAGATCATCTACAGAGCTAAAATTAGAAAATGAAAATATAAGAAAAATTATTGAAGATAGAAAAGAATTACAGAAAAATATTGATGAAATTCTTAAAATGGAAGAAGAAATTCAAACTCTTGAAAAAGATGTTAAAAAACTACCTATTTATCTTAATTTCCAAGAATCTGTAAAGAATATTGAAGGATTAAAAAAAGAAGAAGCGATTTATAAAGAACGTATAGATTCAATTCAAAAACAAAAAGAAATTCTAAAAAAAGAAAAACCACTATTTGAAGAATATATACAAATTCAAACTAAATTAAAAGATTTAAATGAGAGAAAATCGAAACTTGAAGGAGAATTAGAAGTATCTAAACAAATCAAAAAAGATAAAGAGGCTCTTAATGAAACAATAACTAAAAACAAAGCTGAAATCGAAGAATTTTTCAATATAACCAATAAAAATTTAAATATAGATATTGATAATTTTGATTCTTTAAATATTAAAATAGCTGAAATAAAAGAAGAATTACAAGAAAAATTAAAAGAATCAGAAAAAATTCACAAAGAAAAATCTCAAGAAATTCCACGATTAGAAGAAGGAATTAAATCAGCAGAAAAGCCACTTTTAGAGATAAAAGAAGTAGATAATCAATGTCCTGTATGTAAATCTGAAATATCTAATGATAAAAAATCGGATTTAATAAATTCTTATAATAATACTATTAATTCTAATAAAAGATTAATTTCTAAAATTAAAGAAGAAATAAAAAAATCTGAATTTGAAGTTTCATTATTTAAAAATAAACTTGATGAAGTTCAAGCTATTGAAATTGAGGTATCTGGAAAAGGGACATTGTATAAAAATATATTAAATGACCTTGAAAAGATTGAAGCTCTTAATAATAAACTAAAATATGAAGAGGAAACTAAATTAAAATTTGCTGATTTAGTTTCTTTAATTGATTCTAAAAATAAAAGGCTTGATGAAACTAAAGAAAATTATAATAATTATGTTCGTACAGAAGGTTCTCTTGAATCATTAGGGAAAGAATATGATGCAAAAGATTCATTAAAAAAAATAATTTCTAAAGTAGATATTGAAGTTGAAAAAATCAAAAAAATAATGGAACATGACACTTATTTATCTCCTAAAATAGCTGAAGAGGATCTTAATAGATCTATTGAAGATTTAAAAGAAAAAGAAACAAGATATAATCAACTAAAAGGATCTATAAAACAAAAATCTAATATTGAATCTAAACTTAATGATAAAACAAAGAATTTCAATGAAAGCCGTGAAAAAATAGCTAAAATTGAAAAAGAAATTAAATCATCAAAATATAATGAAGAAAGTTATAAAAATCTTATTTTCATATATGAACGGACCAGTGAAAGAATAGCGGAATTAAATAAAAATATTAGTGAAATTACAGGTAAAGCTACTGAAATAATAGCTAATATTGAAGATTTAAATAAAAAAATCAAGGAAAATAAGTTTTTAAAAGAAAAATTAGAAAATATTAATGAATTTATTAGTCTTTTAAAAGAAATTAGATCTCTTTATAGTAAAGATGGAATACAAAAAGACTTAAGAAATCGTTCAAAACCTTTAATTCAAAAATATACAAAAGAATTCTTTGAACAATTTAACTTTAATTATTCTGATCTTTTTATTGATGAAGAATATAATATTTCTGTTTTTGGTCCAGAAGGAGAAAGTAATTTAGATATGGTTAGTGGTGGTGAAAAAATAGCTATTGCATTAGCATTACGCCTTGGAATCACTCAGGCTATGTCTAAAGGTAATATTGAAACTATTTTATTAGATGAACCAACAATCCATTTAGATAGCTATAGACGGCATGAATTAATTGATTTATTAAGAAGAATGTCAGTACTTCCTCAAATGATAATTGTTACTCATGATGTAGAATTAGAAACTGCTGCAGATAATATAATTAAAGTTAAAAAAGAAAATGGAATATCTAATGTGTTTATTGATGAATAAACTTTATAATTTTTGATAATAATTTTAAAGATTATTCTAACTATTAATGACATTTTTTATAGTATCAACAATACAATTAGCATTCCAACCTACAAG
>JAISIQ010000170.1 GCA_031261945.1 Methanobrevibacter sp. | reverse complement strand
TGGATATTCATATATTTACATATATTCCAAACTATTTTTAAATAAAAGCTCTTTGATTAAAATGAAAATTGATGCTGAAATTCAAATTGAGTATAGAAACTCAGAAGATGCTAATATATCTTTTCAATCTTTAGAAGTTGAAAATAAAGGATATATTGAATCTGAAATAAAAGAAAATATTTTAAACTATAGCTTAAGCTCTGAATCATTATCGACATTCTTAGCTACTGCAGATGATTTAATATCTTCAGAAATATTAGTTGAAAATGTTTTAAAATCGGCACCAATAGCTAAACATCAATAATATAAATCAAACAATAATATAAGTCAAATAATATTATAATATTATAATAATAGTATAAAATAGAAATATTATAAAAATAATATCAAATAATAATAATTACTAAAATACTAAATATTGATATTGCTAAATATTGATATTAATACATTAATAATATAACATTAATGATATTAATACACTAATATTAGTACTTTATTTTATCAACTTAACAATTAATATTATTTTTACTGTTGATTTCTACTAATAATTTATTTCTACTAATAATTTTATTATTAATTAAAATGATTATTATTGCTATAGATTTTACTATAAATTTTACTTACTATAGAATTTACTATAAATTAATTATATTAAAAATATTATATTAAAAATTATATTAATTATAATAATAAAAAATACTATTAAAATTATAATTAAAATCATAATAATAAAGAAAATAATAAAGAATAACATAAATACAAATTATAAAATATTAATAAATCTTAATAAAAATAGGATAATAACGAAATATGGGTGAAATTATGAAATTTCTACTTAACGGGACAATTACATTTAGCAAAAATGCTGAAGAAGCCAAAGAAGACATAGCCAAGTTCATTAAAGAAGCTAATGATGAAATACTACTTAGAGGAGTTAAAGAAGGGAAAGAAGATTTGGGGGCAAAAATAACAGAATGGGACATAAAAGAAGATGTTTTACATCTTAAAATAGAATCCGGGCATAAAGTTAGATCCCACGATGGATTACTCAGATTAAAAAAACCATTAGGGCAGCTATTAGGGAAAAAATATCATTTAGGAGTTAGAAATGTATATATAAATAACTATGAAGTAACTATTCCAACAGGTGAAGGAGAATATGATATTGACCTTAGTGCAGCTAAAAGCTTACATCAAATTAGTGACATGAAAATAGGAAATGACAAAGTAGTAATAACTATTGATGACATATCCGAATCTGAGATTAAAAAACAATCTGTAAATAGAGTAATAAAACACATAGCTACAAAAAATGAAGAAAATTTAGAAAATGCAGAAAAAGAAGAAGGCGATATAAAAGACACTCCATTAAATGAAAAACAAGACTTGACTTTTACTGTTACAAAATCCACTCCTGGAGAAATAATAGCTAAAAGTCCCGAATTTAATAGCTATTTTGAAGGAGATGTGACTGAAAAAGCTATTGAACTTGGTTGGATTAAAAAATTCCCTGGAAGAGGGCAATGGTTCTATGGACCTCAAATGACAGCTCTTCAAAGAGCATTTGAAAGCATTCTGATTGAAAAAATAATAGATAAGTTAGAATTTGATGAATGCCTCTTTCCAAAATTAATTCCATTAGATGTAATGGATAAAATGAGATATTTAGACGGCCTTCCAGAAGGAATGTATTATGCAAGCGCTCCAAAAAGAGATCCTGAAGTATTTAATAAATTTAAACAAGAATTAGCTATTAATCGTGAAATTCCTATGGATTTGCTAAAAGAAGGATTAAAAGATCCAGCTTATGTTTTATCTGCTGCACAATGTGAACCATTCTATGAGTTCCTATCTCATGAAGTTTTAGATGAAAAAGATCTTCCTATGAAGTTATATGATAAAAGCGGCTGGACTTATAGGTGGGAATCTGGTGGAGCAAAAGGAATTGATAGAGTCCATGAATTCCAAAGGATTGAAACCGTTTGGATAGGAAGTCCTGATCAAACTAATAAAATAAGAGATGATACTCTAGAATTATCTCATAATTTAGCTACAGAATTAGAACTTGAGTGGTATACTGAAATTGGAGATGATCCATTTTATCTTGAAGGTAGAAAAGTAGAAAATCGAGGAATTGAGTTTCCAGATACTCCTAAATATGAAATGAGATTAAAAGTTCCTGGAAGAGATAAAGGAGTAGCTGTTGTTTCTGCAAATGTTCATGGAACTCATTTTGTTGAAGGATTTTCTATTAAAGAAGTTAGAAATAATAAACTTTGGACAGGATGTACTGGTTTCGGCTTAACAAGATGGTTATTTGGATTTTTAGCTCAAAAAGGTTTTGAGAGTGAAAATTGGCCAAAACTTATTCAAGAAAAATACAAGGATATTAAAGTTCCAAAAATGGTGACTTGGCCATAATATTAATAGCTAATCTAATAGCTAATACCATTAAATATAAATAAGAACTTTAACAAGAATATAATAGAAGCATTAGAACTAATAAGAATTATAAGAAATTTATATAATCAATCATCAAATATTTTATTTATGGAGTGAAATTTATGAAGTGTCAGAATCATTTTGAAAGAGAAGCTGTGTCACAATGCCAACTTTGTGGAAAAACACTTTGTGAAGAGTGTGAAGTAGCTATTGCTGGAAAAACTTACTGTGAAAATTGTATAGCAGAATTAATAGGTTCAGATCTTGCTAAAATAGCTACTAATAAAGTTGCCGATGCAAAAACATCTGATATTAATGAAGGTCCTGATGATATTTATAGTGATGATAGATTATATGAAGATACACATTCTACAGACACTTTTGATCCAGCTATTGAAGAAAAATATGAAAAATATTTAGATGATCTCTATTTTGATGAAGAAAAACCAGTTGAAGATGGAACAAGTGAAGAAAATATTGATAATTTACAAAAAGAAAAGGAATTATCATTATCCGAACAATTATCTATAGATGAAGCAGAAAATGGACCATTAACTAAAGAACCTTATGTTCCCAAAGAAGAAGACATAAATGAAAAAAAACAAAAGGTTGTTCCTATTTTAAACAACTTAAGAAAAGATAATCCTAATAATTCTAATGTTAATTCTTATGAAAATAAAGAGAAATATGTTCCTCATTCCTTACATCGAAAAATTCATTATAAAGAAACAAATGAAAAAAACCCTCTTTCAAGAATAGAAATTCTCCTTATAGCTATTTTAGTTATATTGATTCTATTTGTAATAGCTTATGTAACATTTTTATTAACATTGCGTGGAGATTATATTAACTTTTTTGATGCTTTAGGTGCATTATTCACTAATCCTGGAGAGTTAATAAATAATATATTTAATTAAAAAATATAAACAAACTTTTAAAAACGGGAACTTCGTTCCCTAAGTTCACTTCGTGAACAAAAGTTTTATCAAAAAGTTTTATCAAAACTAAAACCAAATCAAGTAGAAATTTTTACTTAATATAAAAAAATAGAATTAAATTAATAAAAGAAAAAAAGAAAAAATAGATAAAAAATGAATAAATATTAAAAATTTAATATTTTATAATCTATTCTTCAGATTCTTTTTCTTTATTTTCATCAGTTGATGATTCTTCAGCTTCATCATCAACTTTCTTTTCAAATTCATCAACAAAATCAACTTTTTCAAAGTCCATATTATCCCATATATCTTTAGCTATTCTAAATCTAGCAAAAGTAACATCCATATATGATTTTTGATCAAATCTTGTGATTTCATCTAATTTTATACTGACTTTGTTACCATCGATTTTGATTTCTGTTTTATCTAAGTCCATATTTGGATATGCATAATGAAGTTGAATCATACTTTTAACTTTTTCTTCATCATCTTCAATGATATCAGCTATTACAACATCATATTCTAAGTTTTTACCTGCTAAATCATGGTTGAAATCTACTTTTACTCTTCCACCGTTGATAGTTAAAACTCTTCCTTTGTGGCCTTCAGAACTTAGTTCCATCCCAACATAAGGATTCATACCTTGTTTTTTAAACTCTTTCATTGGAATTAATTGGATTAAGTTTTTATCTCTTTCTCCAAAACCGTTTTCAGGATCTACTTCTATTTTTTTAGTATCTCCTTTATCAAGACCAATGATAGCCTCATCAATAGCACCTAAAAGATGTTTTCCTCCAACAACAATTGGAATTGGACCATAATCTTTTTCTTCTGCAAGAATACCTGCTTCTTTAGCTACTTCTTCAGAAGTAGTATCAAAAATATCTCCAGTTTCTTTGATTTTTCCTGTAAATTCTAATCTAACAAAATCGCCGTTTTTTATTGCCATAATTCAATTCTCCTATTGTAATCATTAAGTTTATTTTTAAACTCTTCTAATGTGTCTTCATTTTTATAATTTAAGACACGTATAATATTTGGATAATTATCAATATAATTTGATATTATATCTTTATTTACTTTTGCTTCTAATATACTTAAAACCCTTTGGTTGAAATGAGTTGAGAACCCTTGAGATATAGAATTTTGAATTTCTTCAAGAGATTCAAATAGCTTATTTTCACGAAATTCAATCAAATTTTTTGCAGTTTTTTCATCAATAAGATTAAGATTAATTAATTCTTCATAAGATAACTTATTAGCAGAATCAATGATAGATTCACCATATCTAGAATTATGAAGAGGAGCTCTCTTATTAGCTATTTCATTTTCTAAAATAGCTATTGTTTCATGAGGCAACATATTTTTAACCTCATTAAAATTTCCAGAAGAAGCAGATTTTCTTATTAAAGTTCCACTTACACCAGTGATGCGTTTTACAAAGATAAATTTATCTTTAAAATTAAATCCTACTTTATTTAAAGATTTAGAAAGAGAAACTATAACATAATTATCTTCTTCAAGCTTTCCTTCAAGTAATATTTCACCAGTATCAATATCAACTATTTTATAAGGTTTAGGAACCACTGTGTGACCAATAGCTATTCTATCCAATATTTTGTTGTATCCATCAAATGGACGATAACCTCGGGGAATAAAATCAGTGACGAGGGCTTTAAACATTTTAGCTAAACAAAGAGAGTATTGACCAGAACCCATAATTCCCATTGGAGGTCCTTCAACTACAATATCTGCTCCAACATCAATAGCTGCTTGAGCTCTTGCTTGACGAGTCATTATATAAGGAACTCCCCTTCCACTTCGCTCAAATAGTCCAGGTACAATAGCTACAAATATTCCATCCTTTATTTTGGATTTAGCTATTTTCATACAATGATGATGACCAATGTGTAAAGGATTGTATTCTGTAAAGTCAGCTATTAGAGGTTTAACTTTAGAAACATCAGATTTTTTTACATGAGAAATAGATTCCATTTCTAATGGCGCATAAATCTTTTTTGAAGATTCTAAATCTTTATAAAAGATTTTTCTATCTCTCTTTATGATTTCTTTTACAAAATCTTCTGATGGAACTAATTCATCTTCAACCATATGTTTAATTTATAGTTCTAATTATAATTATTTTACTATTAATTTTAAATTATTTAGTATTATTAATTTAATATTATCAATTTGTATTATTATAATTAATATATAATTAAAACAATTAAAATTACAATAATATTTACAATAAGTATAATTACAAACATAATAACAAGAATAAAAATTAGAAATAAT
>JAISIQ010000158.1 GCA_031261945.1 Methanobrevibacter sp. | reverse complement strand
TTAGTAATAATATTGAGAAAATGATTACTAAATAATTTATTAAAATAGTTATTAAAATATTATAAAATATTAATAAATATTAATAAAATAATTAATTATAAAATAATTAATTCAATAATTATTAATTCAATTATTAATTCAATAAAAATACTTATAATTTTAAATAAGATATTATATATGGGAAAATTATGAAAGCATTATCTAATTTAGACAGTTCTTCTAAAATAAAAACAAAATCTCCAATTGATGAATTATTAGGAGGGGGAATTGAGAAAAGAACAGTAACTCAATTTTATGGCCCTCCAGGTTCTGGAAAAACTAATATTTCTCTTAATTTAGCTGTTCAAGTAGCTAAAAGTGGTAAAAAAGTAGCTTATATTGATACAGAGGGAGGAATATCTATTGATAGAGTAAAACAGCTATCAAACGGTGATTTTAATAAAATAGCTGAAAATATAATAGTTTTTGAACCAAATTCATTTCAAGAACAAGGGGATGATTTAAAAACTGTTGAATCTTGGTTAAGTGCGAATGTTGATGATATAGATATATTAATATTGGATTCTGCTGTAGCTCTTTATAGGTTAAAAGAAGAAAAGAGATCAAAATTACATAATAAAGATTTAGGAAAACAAATGGGTGCTTTAGCAAGAATGGCTCGTAGATATAATATGGCAGTTGTCATAACAAACCAAATCTATTCTACTTTTGATGAAGAAAGAGAAGGAGCTATTAAACCTGTTGGTGGAACTATTCTTAAATATTGGAGTAAAATTATAGTTGAACTCTCAAAATCTCAAAGAGATGGAAAAAGAAAAGCTACTTTACGAAGACATAAATCAATAGGAGAAGGAAAAACTACTGAATTTTCTATTACTAATGAAGGTATTGAATAACTATTATCTATATTATCTATTGTTAGTTATTATTAACTATTATTAGCTATTATTATTTATTATTAATTACTATTTATTGTGATATCATGATTCCGCCAAAGAAATATGCAAAAGAGGCAAGAATAGCTCCAAAAGGATTTAATACAGCTAATGAATTTTTTGAATCAGTCTTTAAAGATAAAAATATGATTTGGATGGGTCAAAATACAAATCATTTACATAAAGATAATTTTATCATGGATGCGATGGCTAATTGCGTAGAAAGTAAAGAATATTGTAAATATCCTCCTCCAGAAGGTTTTGAAGAGCTAAAAGATCTTGTTCTTAAAGATTTAGATCTTGAAAATATGGATATTTTAATAACAGCTGGTGGAACCGAATCCTTGTATCTCTGTATGAATGATATATTAGAATCACATAATAATGTTATAACTTCTGATCCGGGTTATTTGATCATAGACAATTTTGCAAGTAGATTTGCAAGTGAAGTCATATCTGTTCCTATCTATAGCTCCGATAATGATTATAAATTAACCCCAGAACTTGTAGAAGAAAATATGGATGAAAATACTAAAGTAATTGTTTTAATTGATCCTTTAAATCCATTAGGATCTTCTTATACAGAAGAAGAAATTAAAAAATTTGCTAAAATAGCTATTGAAAATGATATTTATCTTTTACATGATATAACATACAGAGATTTTGCAAGAGAACATTTTTTAGCTGCAAAATATGCCCCGAATCATTCAATAACAATATTTAGTTTTTCAAAGATATTTGGAATGGCTGGTCTCAGAATTGGATCAATAATAGCTAATCCTGAAATAATAGCTTCTGTTAGGACTATTTTAATTAATGATTTGGGAACTAATGTAATAGCTCAAGCTGGAGCAATAGCTGCCCTCCATTCAAAGAATAAATGGATTGAATATATTACTACAACCACACGAAACAATCAAAAAATCATTAAAGAAGCTGTTGATAAAATTGATGGTGCATTTATTCCAGTTTATCCTTCTGATGGAAATATGTTAGCTATTGATCTTAAAGGAACTGGTGTTGATCCTGTAGAAATAGCTGAATATTTGCTTGATAAAAATATATTCACAAGGCAAGGAACTTATACAAGTAAGTTATTTGGGGATAACTATTTAAGAGTTAGTTTCTCCATTCCTGAAGAACAAGTTAAAATTTTTGCAAAAGAATTTGTAAAAGCAGTTGAAACTTTACAAAAACATTAAAAATAGCTATTTATTCTTAGTTTTTTTTAAACTATTATTTATCTTTTAAATAGTAATATTCTCCTTCTCGCTTTTGTTCTCGGTCTAAATAGCTATCATGTTTATTTACACGGGGACGTTTTGTTTCTTTGTCTCTTCTAAATGTAATTTCAAGATCTTTTAAGAATTTGTTCATGGAAGTTCTAAGATCTGTTGGTTTAGTAGCTATTCCTTCTAGTCCGGGGGTGCCTTGGAAAACCATAGCTCTATCAGATATATAATCAATAAAAACTATATCGTGATCAATAATAAGTGATGCCGCATCTCTGCTTTCTATGATTTTTCTAATAGCTCTTCCTGCAACTAATCTTTGTTCAACATCAAGAAAAGCTGTTGGTTCATCAAAAAGATATATGTCTGCTTCTTTTGAAAGTGTAGATGCAATAGCTAAACGTTGCAATTCTCCTCCACTAAGTTCCTTTACTTGTTTATCTAATAGCTCTTCAAGAGAGAATGGCTTCATAATTTCAGTTTTAAAGATATTTGAACCATAGCTTGGGGCATAAGTATATAAGAAATCTTCTACTCTCCCTTCAAAATTAGAAACAATGTATTGTGGTTTATAAGCTATTTGTATATCTTCTTCTACTTCTCCTTCATCTGACTTTTCAACACCTGCTAATATCTTTGCAAAAGTTGTTTTTCCTATTCCATTTGAACCAAAAGCTGTTACAATTTCATCATGGAATATTTCACCAGCTTCAGCACAGAGATCAAATCCATCATAAGATTTTTTAAGATTTGTATATGATACAATAGCTTCACCTTCATCTTCAGGAGTTGGAGGGCGAATACTGAATTCAATAGCTTGTTTTCTTATTCTAATATTTTCTTCTTTTAAGAAACCATTTATATATGCATTTATTCCAACTCTAACACCTTTCATTTGAGATACTACACCATAAGCTCCAGCTTGACCGTATAATACATGAACATAATCTGAAATAGCATCTAAAGTAGCTAAATCATGCTCTATAACCATTACAGATTTTCCAGCATCAGCTAATTCTCTTATTACTTTAACGGCATTTAAACGTTGTTTTACATCTAACCATGAAGTTGGTTCATCAAAATAATAGAAATCTCCTTCTCTAAGAGCTGAAGCAGCAATAGCTACTCTCTGCAATTCTCCTCCACTGAGGTTAGCTATTTCACGCTTCATGATATTGTTAAGATCCAATGTTTCACTGATATTGTCTAATTGGTCTCGTTCATCAACTCCGCTTAATAGCTCTTTCACATTTCCTTTTACGACTTTTGGAAGTTGATCTACCATTTGTGGCTTGTGTATAACTTTTATGGCATTGTTTGCAAGATTTTTAAAGTAAGTTTGAAGTTGTGATCCTTTGAAATATTCAATTACATTATCCCATTTCTGATTTTTTGGATTTTCCCAGTTTCCTAAATTTGGGATTAACTCTCCAGAAAGGATTCTCATGATTGTGGATTTTCCTATTCCATTTGGACCAAGAATTCCTACTACTGATCCTTCATTAAGGTTTGGAAGCCCAAATAACTCAAACATATTTTGCCCATATCTATGAATAGGATCTTCAAGAGTTTCAGGTAAATTAATAACAGAAATAGCTGAAAATGGGCAACGGTTTGTGCAGATACCGCATCCTTGACATAATTCTTCAGAAATAAGAGGTTTTTTAGATTTCTCATCAATAATTATTGTATCTTCTTCCATTCTAACTCCTGGGCAGTATTCAATACAAACATAATTACATTTCTTTGGTTGGCATCTGTCATGATCTAATATAGAAATCCTACTCAATTTATCACCTAATATTGCATAATATACTTAGTATATAATTAATTTTATAATAATTTAGTTTATATTTTTATTATTATCATTATCATTATTATTATTTTAAAATACTATTTTAATTATTAAATTTACTATAATAAATTACTTAGTATAATTAATAAATTATTGATATAAGTTTATATTAAAATAATATAAAATAAATAATCAAATAACTAATTCAAATAAATTATCAAATATTATCAAATAAGTTATCAAAAATTCATTGTTCTATAAAATAATCATAGAATACTTAATACTCATAATACTCATATACTATAGAATACTCATAGATTAAAGGTGAAAAATATGAAACAAGTAATGGTAGTTAGAAGTGATTTAGGATTATCTAAGGGAAAAACAGCTGCACAGTGTTGTCATGCTTCTCTTCAAGCTTATAGAAGTGCAGATCCCAAAAAAATTGAAAAATGGGAAGGCGAAGGATATACAAAAATCATATTAAAAGTTCCTTCATTAGAAGAACTTCTTGAACTTAAAAAAATAGCTGGACAGAACAAAATTCCTCATTTTCTTGTAACTGATGCTGGAAGAACTGAAATACCTTCTGGAACAGTCACATGCTTAGGTTTGGGCCCAGATGAAGATAGAATCATTGATAAAGTAACTAAAGATTTAAAATTACTTAGCTAATGTCTAAATAATAGTTATACTGGCTATTCAACAGATTTAATAGCTTTTTTATATAGTAACTATTTAATAGGATAATTATTGATTACTATATTCATTTATATTCATTTATATTCATTTATATTCATTTATATTCATTTATATTCATTTATATTCATTTATATTTATTGTACTTCTAATAATTTCTAATATTTTTAACATTTTTAATAATTTTTATAATTTTAATTTTTTTATTATTTTAATTTTCATAATGCTAAAAATCAATATTATTAGTAGTAATAACACTAATACTAATATTATTAAAAATAATAACAATAATAACAATAATAGTTCTAATAAGCCTAATTCTAATAGTATTATTAATAGTATTATTAATAATGCTGATAATATTAATAATATTAATAACCTTATTAATATTAATAACATTAATAATATTAGTAATAATGGTGCTAAATTTTAGTAATAATAATGATAATAATATTACGAATAATAAACTAATTAATAATAAGTATATTAGTAACAATAGTAGGTAGAAATAGTAGTAGGGTAGTTAGTAGGTGAGATTATTATTGAGTATGTTGTTAAAATTGGAGGAAGTTTATTTCCAAAAATAGCTATTAATCTAATAAAAGCTTTTAAAGGAAAAAATATTCTTTTAATTAATG
>JAISIQ010000113.1 GCA_031261945.1 Methanobrevibacter sp. | reverse complement strand
ATGTTGAATCTATTGTCATTAGAAATTCGGTTTAGATATTGTTTTTGAAAAGATTTATTATTTTTATCATTAGCTATTTTATCTGAAGAATATAGTGATTTATTTGATGATTTACTTTGCAAATTTTTAAAAATAGCTATTTCATTATTTTTTTCATTATCAGCTATGAAAATATTCTTTAATTTTGATAAAATATTAGTATTATCTTTATTAATATCATTAATATTCATATTCATATTATTTTTATTTTTATTAGTATTATTCCTATTATCATTACTATTTATACTATTTCTGCTATTCTTACTATTCTTACTATTAATATTATTAATATTATTAAAAATAGAACTAAATTTACTAATAATATTAAAAATTAAATTTATTAAGCCTATGAATAAATCAGCTATTAAAATAAAAAATTTACTTAAAATAAAAATACCTCCTTAACAGTTATTATGAAAAAAGAAGAATTATATGTTTTTAAAACCATATTGTTAAAATTATATATTTTTAATAGTATCTAAAACCCCTTCAGGATTTATATAATAACTTTCAATTACATTACTAACATCTTTAATAGTTCTAATATTATTCTCAACTAAAAAGTTTAAAACTCTTTCACGTTTAGCTATTTCTTCTTCCAAATCAGCAATTTGAACTCCTCTTATAATAGCTATTTCTCTTAAAGTATTGCTTGAAATAGCTACATTTTCAATTTTATCTGTTTCTGAATTCCATTTAAATAGCTTATTTAATTGAATTGTTCCTTCTTCCATTCCAACAACTTCATCTACTTCACTTATACGCCTTAATGATACACCATCTGAACGATAAATTCTATTTTGCATGATTATAAAGTCAATAGCTGAAATCATTATTTTTGGAACATTCATAGGAGGATTTGTAAGGCGAGTTAAAGTTTCACGAGAGTTATTTGCATGAAGTGTTCCAAATCCCGAATGTCCTGTATTTAAAGCCGTAAAGAGCGTTATAGCTTCTTTTCCTCTTACCTCACCTACGATTACTCTGTCAGGTCTTTGTCTAAGTGAGTTTTTAACTAAATCATCCATATCTAATTCTCCCTTGTTTTCAATATTAGCTGGGCGAGTTTCCATTCTAACAGTATGTTTATGGGGAATTTGAAGCTCAAGTGTGTCTTCGATAGTTATTATACGCTCCCTTGGATTTATAAAATTAGCTAAAGCATTGAGTGTGGTTGTTTTTCCAGAACTTGTTCCACCAGAAATTATCGCATTAGCTGGTTTAACTCCTAATCCATCAAAACAGAGCCAAAAGAATGCAGCTATTTCTGAATTTAAAGTATTTGCTTTAATTAAATCAATGATAGTTAATGGATCTTTTTTAAACTTTCTAATAGTAACTGATGGACCATCAGCAGAAATAGGAGGAATAGTCGCATTTACCCTTGATCCATCCTCTAATCTTGCATCTAAAATTGGAGATTCTTGATCAATTCGCCTGTTTATTTGGCGAGCTATTGAATCAATGATTGAAATGATTTCCTCATTAGATTTAAAAACTAAATTGGTTTCCATCATTCCATGTTTCCTATGATAAACAAAAACTGGTTTATTGATTCCAATTATCATAATTTCTTCAAGCTCATCATCTTTAATCAAGGAATCAATTTCCCCATAACCTACGATATATTGAAAGAATTTATAAGCTAATTCTTCGATATAGCTATTGTCTTCTCTTGATATTCCTTCTTCAGACATTTCTGGGATTCGAGACAATTTTATCTTTAAAAAGTTTTTTATATCGTTTATTATAGCTATTTCATCAAAATTGAAATCATCACCAGAAGAAATAGCTAAATCCACAAGATTTGTTCTTAACTCATCAAGAAGCTCTTTTTCTTTATTTGAAAAATTAGGTTTAATTAATTCATATTTAGGGACAATATTATTATCCATATCATTATTATCATTATTTAAATCCATAAAAACACAACATTTCTATTTATTTTATTAATATTTTTAAAAGTATTAATTTTTTTATATTTTTTATTACTAATATCAATATTATTATTTGTAATACTATTTATAATTATAGTATTAATTATTGTATTACTAATAGTACTAATAGTATTAATAATGCTAATGATATTATTAATAACATTATCCAAGACAAAAAGTATTATTATGGAACTAAGTTAGCTATTACATAAACATTGTGAAATATATAACAAATGCTGGAAGAATTAACACACCCATTAAATGTGATTTACTAAGACCCAAATAATGAGGAAGAAGTCCTAAAGCTGTTGAAGCAATAAGCATCAAGGTTAAATAAGGAATTGGTGCTTTATAAATTATTGCAAATATATAAAGAATTATTATCATTAATATTATTACTGCAATAGAAAGTTTTTTATAATCTATGCCTTGCATAATCTTTGCAAAACTATCTCCTAATTTTATACAAAGTATTACAGAAATTGATACTGCAACAAGAGCTGTGAAAGTGAAAATTAAAAGATGAGGAATTGAAAAAGTTTCGATGAAATAACTCATGTATACAGCTATTCCGCTTCTTGGATTTCCAATTAGATAAATAGCTATTAGGGAAAATAAGGTGTCTGAAGTATTTAATCCACTGATTGTTGTGAGAAATGAAACTGTATCATCTTCACCACTAGCCCCACTTGCTTGTTGAGCTATTACTCCGCCTTGAGCAGGTCCAAAGCCAGGCAAAAATCCTAAAATAGCTCCAGTGATTCCTCCTGCAAAGATACTTCTAAACATATCTTTGTTAAGGTGTAAATCATAGAATTTATTTTGATGTGGGATGAAAGAGCTATCATTTAAGCTAAAAAGGATTGTACTAATTCCAAAAAGTCCTGAAAATATACACATCATTGATAATCCTGAGGAAATAGGTGTTTGAAACATCACCCACCCCATAATTCCAGACAAAATAAAAAGACAAAGAGACCAAGCAAATGCTTTATTACCATTACTTAACTTCCAAGTCATATAAATAGAACCAACAAGGAGAATTATCCAAGTAAATGGCTTAATTATCTCATGAGTAGCAGGTAAAACAATAGCAAAAATAGGGAGCATGATTATTGTAACAAAAATAGCTCCAAAGCCACCAAGAGATACTATTCTAATAGCTTCCTTAGATCTACCTTCAAGAACCATTCTATGGCCAGGTAAAATAGAAAGAGCTGTCCCTTCCTCTGGAACTCCGAGCATCATAGATGGCACAAATTCAATCATAGCATGAGCTATTGACATAGCTACTAAGAAAACACACAGGAATTCTGGAGATAAAAATCCAAGTAAAAAAGTAGATGAAGCAAAAATAATAGCTCCTGCTGTATTTACATGGATTCCTGGAACAAATCCAGTACATGCACCACAAACTATTCCTAAAAAGCAAGCTAAGATGAGATCAAACATCTTAACCACTTATATTAATTTATTTTTAAATTATATCATTAATTATGCCATATAATCAAAATCATGCATAAAATTAATGATTAAAAAATGATTTAATTTAAAAAATAATGAAAAATTAATAAAAATAAGTAAAAAGAAGTAAAAATATAAGAAAAATTACATTAATCTTCTAACATCCATAACTTCAATGCTGTTAACATTAGGAAGATTAGCTAATTTTTCTTCTACGATTTCAGTTCCACCTTCACCATCATCGACGATGAACATAACATTTAAAGCAACTAAACCAAAAGCTATTGGCTCTTCTTCAACTTTATGAAATTCAGCATCTTCATTTACAGCATTTTGTACATCAATTTTCATTTGTTCTAAATCAACATCAGGACTTTCAGGCATTAATTTTACAGTAGCAACTACTTCTCCCATTCTATTATCCTCCAATTTTAATATAAATTTTTATAGTTTTATTATTTAATTTTATATTTAATATGTAGTTATAATGTAGTATATAATAAATGTGGTGCATATTATTCTTCTACATTTTTCTAATAATTTTATTATTTAATTTTACTAAAATCATTAAATATCATTTACTTTATAGCTTGTTTTATAGCTTGCTTTTTAGTATCTAATTATAATCTAATTATAATTTACATTAAATATTATCTTAATAAATTATAAAAAATTTTATAAAAAATTTATTTTATATTTATTTAAGATACTAAATAGCTATTTGATAGACATAATATTTAATATTTTTGGTTTATTTGACATAAAAATGTCTATGTGGCTTAAAAATTACATGAACTCTTGTAAATTATTAACATTTAACAATATTAATAATATAAATAAAAATTACAGCTATTAGAAAAAAATATGCCATTATATAAATAATAAGAATTTAATGAAAAATTTATTTAATTATGTAAAATTTTATACTATCAATAAAAAAAATATTACGCAAATATTTTATAATTAATACTAAAATTATACACTAAAATTATACATATTAAAATATAATATGTGATTTAAGGTCCTTGGAAACCACAATCACAAACATAAGTATGTCCAAAAGTACGACATTTTTCGCATCTAGCTATTAATTCATCACATTCAGGACATGGAAATTGAACATAAGGTTCAATAAGTGGTATTTCTTGTTTGCAAGATTTACAAATTATTTTAGTCATTTATTCACCTCTAATAAGCGTGTATGGAAAATTATAATCATCTGTTGTTTCGTTAATTAGGGATAAAACTCTCTCAGGAAAGTTTCCATTTACAACAAAACAGTTCATCCCAAATTCAAGCAATAGCTTACCTAACATTAGGTCAACTGATGTCTCATTAAAAGTTAGCAGTTTTTTAGCATCAATTTCATCAATAAATTTTGAACCTAATTGATCAGGTTTTTGGGTATATATACCATCTACATTTGTAGCTATTAAAAGTTTCGCTTTTAGTAACTTTGCAACATATGCAGATATTGAATCTGAAGTCATATCCCATGAATTTTCAATTGCTTTATTATCTTTTAAAATAGCTGAACAAGCAAGAATAGGGATATTTCCTTCATTATTAACTTTTTTTGCATCTTCAATTGAATAAACAAGTTTTATAAAATCAAATTTATCATTAATGAGTTTAGCTATTATATCCATGGAATCAATAGCTGTTTCATGAGTAACGTAATTTGAAAACCCCTCTTCATCATCATATTTACGAATAAGATTTGCAAATTCCCCTCCTCCATTAATTAAAAGAATATTTTTTCCTTTAAAAGCTTTTATTAGATTAATAGCTATTTTTGGAAATAAACTTCCTCCAATTTTAACAACATACTCAATAATAATCTCACCTACTAACTAC
>JAISIQ010000108.1 GCA_031261945.1 Methanobrevibacter sp. | reverse complement strand
AGAAAAAAAAGAAAAAGAAGAAGAAAAAGTCATTGTAAATGATTTAAATCAACTTAAAGCTAAATTAAAAGATTTACTTGAAATATAATATTTATTATAATATCTATAATTAATATCATCTCTATAGTACAATTAATTATAGTTAATATAATCTGTATTATTGGTATATTAATATTTTATTATCATTATTATCATTACTATTATTATTTTTAGTATTTAGTATAATAGTATTGGTATTGGTATTAGTATTAATATTAGTATTAACACTTATTACTACTATTATTAATGTTATTATAATTAGTGATAATAGTATTAGTATTAAATTCAATATATTATTAAAATTACTATTAAGTATAGTATTAGTATTAGTATTAGTATTAGTATTAGTATTAATATTGGTAGTGCTTAGTATTATTGGCATTAATTTATTAATATTAGTTTATTAATTAAAAATTATTAGAATTAATATTAGAAATAGAATTAATAGTAGAAATAATTAATATTAGAATTACTAATGAAATTATTAGTAGAACTTATTATTTTTTATTATTTGTGCTGATAATCTTCATTTTTATTATTAATATTATTTATTATTAATATTAATTTAGTATCAATTATAGTAATTATAAAAAAAGATATGAAAAAAGAGATACTATTATAAAAATTCATTAAAGAAAATTA
The DNA here is from genome assembly GCA_031261945.1 of Methanobrevibacter sp. Lineage (GTDB taxonomy): Archaea > Methanobacteriota > Methanobacteria > Methanobacteriales > Methanobacteriaceae > Methanobaculum. The sequence goes on along the minus strand of JAISIQ010000108.1, from coordinate 16,288 downwards.
TAAAAAGATAATATTTTAGATAATATTTTTAGATAATATTTTAAAAAGCAGCACCTAATTAAATAGCTGCTGCTTTTAGGGAATATTGACCCGCCTCTCAATCCATGTATTACAAAAATATTTAATATAAAAATACAAAATTATACAAATTAAATAAATTTATACACAATTTAATCAATACATTAAACAATAGTATATAATGTATAAATATTTCTAATGTATATGAATTTATAGTGTATATTGATTTATTTTATGGGGATTGTATTTGTATTATTTTAATAACATATTTTTAATAATTTAAATATATCTGTAATTCACTTCAACACTTTATTAATTTAGCATAGTATATAAAGATTACTATTTAATTCTTAAAAAAACCTCCAATATGTGTCTGTTTTAAGAAATAAAGAAGAATTTAAAGGAATTGAAATAAGTTTATCCACATCTCTAAGATTTATAGCTTATTTTACTAAAAAGTACTGAAAAATAGCTTATTTCATAAAAATAACAACAAACTACTGTTTTTTCATAAGCTTAGCTATTTTCAAAAATTGACTATTAACTAAGCTAATCTTTAGAAAATGAAATACCTGTTTTTAAATAGCTATTATAAAAAATAAGATTAAATAGCTATTATTTTCTAATTATAAACTTTTTTCTCAATTTTTCAAAAAATAGCTATTTTTTTGATTATGAGCTTAATTTTTATTATTTTTTTAATTTTACTAATATTTTATAATATAATACTTTTATTAGATTTAGAATATTCTTATTTTATTAAAATTACAGATTTTATGATAATTTTATGATCTATATTTTAGATGGAATAATGTGGAAAAAAATATATAAAACAAAATATATAAAATAACTAACAAAAAGAATATAAAAAGAATTTAATAATTTAATTTCGGGCTTTTAAAAATGTTAATTAGGGAGTTTATTCCTCAGGATTTAGAAAGGGTTTATGAAATTGAAAAAATGTCTTTTTCTGATCCTTATGATATAAATATTCTTAAACAGCTATATGATATAGGATGTGGATTTTTAGTAGCTGAAAACAATAAATATATTGTTGGATATATTTTATTCTGGGCAATTAATGAAAATGAAGGTCATATAATCTCTTTAGCTATTGATAAATATAATAAAAGGCTTAAAATCGGAACTAAATTATTGAAAACAGCTATTCTTGTTTTTAAAAGTTTCAATATATCTAAAATAAACCTTGAAGTAAAGATTCAAAATAAAGAAGCTATTGAATTTTATAAATCTTTTGGATTCAGATGTATAGAAAAAATTGAAGATTATTATGAAGATGGATCTGATGCATTAAAACTTTTTTTAGACATTAATGAACTTAAACATTCTTAAAATAGCTATCTTAAACTTTGAATTGATGCATTGCATACAATTTGTATGCACTGATTATAAAGTATTAATATATTTATTATAAGTAATAACAAAGTATTTTAATATAAATTAAACAAATAGAATTAATGTAAAATAATGGATAATAATTAATAGATTTATGGTTATAATTTTTAATAATTTTAATAATTATTATAATTTATAATATTTAGAATTGTAATATTTAGAATTGCTATAATTTTAATTATAATTTTAATTATTATATTTTTCATAATCATTATTATAATTCTTATAATTTCCATATTTATTATTATAGTCATTATTGTTCTTATTATGGTCTTTATAATGGTTATAATTCTTATAATTATTATGGTCCTTATTATAATCTGTATTATGATGATTATAATATGTTTAACTTATAATTATTATTATTATAATTATTATAATTCTTGTTATAATTTTTATTATAATTTTATAGATTATACAAATAGATTTATATAATTTTGATATTCTTAAAATAACTCTTAAAATAATTCTTAAAATAATTTTTAAAATAAATCTTAACAATAAATCTAATTTCAATGATTTTTATAAATATGGTGATTTAATGGAAAATGAAGCTAAAATAGCTTTGGAAGATGGAACAATAATTAAAGGAGAAGGTTTTGGTCACGAAACAACCGCTACAGGCGAAATAGTCTTTTCTACTGGAATGACTGGTTATGTAGAAGCCCTCACTGATCCATCGTTTAAAGGTCAAATCTTAATGTCAACTTATCCTTTGCAAGGAAATTATGGGGTAGATGAAGATTGGTATCAATCAGGAAAAATTCAAACAGAAGGATATATAGTAAGAGAATTATGTAAAAAACCTTCTGCATATTCTTCTCAAAAGACTCTTGATGAATTCTTAAAAGAATTTAAGATTCCAGGAATTAGTGGAATCGATACCAGAGATCTCACAATTAAAATTCGAGAAAAAGGAGCTATGAAATGTGCTATGGCTACTGAGGAAATAGAAGGCAGTGAATTAATAGCTTTAGCAAAAAATCAGCTTAGTATTGTTGATATGGATTTAGTTCCTCAAGTTTCAACTAAAGAAACATTAATTTTTGGAGAGAATTTAAAACAAAAAACAGCTATTCTTGATTGTGGGATAAAAAAGAATATTATAAATGGATTTTTAGAAAGAGATGTAGGTGTTGTTCTTTTCCCATATAATACTCCTCACAATGAAATTCTTGATTATGGTGTTGATGGGCTTATGGTTTCTTGTGGTCCTGGAAATCCTTCAAGAATTACAGAAACTATAGATACTTTAAAGAAACTTCATAATTCACTTCCAATTTTTGGAATATGTATGGGTCAACAAGTATTAGCCAAATCCTTTGGAGCAAAGATATATAAAATGAAATTTGGTCATAGGGGAGCCAATCAACCAGTAAAAGATCTAAATTCAGGAAAAGTTTTTATAACTTCACAAAATCATGGTTTTAGTATAGATCCTAATTCATTAGAAGATACTCAATTAAAACTCACTCAAATAAATCTAAATGATGGAACTCCAGAAGGTGTTGCTCATGAAGAGCTTCCTTTAAAATGTATACAATACCATCCTGAAGCAGGGCCAGGTCCAAATGACACAAGATTCATATTTGATGATTTTAAACAGATGATGAATGATTATTAAATAGATTAAATTAAATAGATTAATAGTAATAGCTTAGTAGTAATAGGTTAATAGTAATAGATTAGTAGTATAGCTTAGTAATAATAGCTTAGTAGTAATAGATTAATAGTAATAGATTTATAATACTATATGAATAATTGAATAGGATTATTTAAAGAGGATTACAGATGCCAATAGATAAGGATATTAAAAAAGTGCTTATTATCGGATCAGGCCCGATCCAAATAGGTCAAGCTGCGGAATTTGATTATTCTGGGTCTCAAGCTTGTAAATCAATCAAAGAAGAGGGAATTGAAACTGTATTAATAAACAGTAATCCTGCTACAATCCAAACTGATATGGATATGGCAGATAAAGTTTATGTTGAACCTCTTACTCCAGAAATAGTAGCTAAAATAATTGAAAAAGAAAATGTCGATGCAATTCTTCCAACAATGGGGGGACAAACTGGATTAAATATAGCTACTGAACTAGATAAAATCGGAGCTTTAGAAGGAGTTAAAGTAATTGGGTCTTCTGTTAAAACAATAGCTGATGTAGAAGATAGAGATTTATTTGCAAATTTCATGAATAAACTTAATGAACCTATTCCTGATGCAAAAGCAGTAAAATCTATTGAAGAAGCTCTTGAAGCTGTTGAAAAAATAGGTTATCCTGTGATTGTCAGACCTGCTTTTACCCTTGGTGGAACTGGCGGAGGAGTAGCTCATAATAAAGAAGAACTTATTGAAATAGCTACCCATGGCTTAGATATGAGTTTCATTAATCAAGTTCTGATTGATGAATCGGTTATTGGTTGGAAAGAATTTGAATATGAAGTTATGAGAGATAAAAACGATACTTGTATTATTATTTGTAGTATGGAAAATATAGATCCTATGGGAATTCATACTGGTGAAAGTATTGTTGTTGCTCCTGCTCAAAACTTAAATGATATTGAAGCTCAATCATTAAGAGATGCTTCTATTAAAATTATCCGAGCTCTTGGAATAGAAGGGGGATGTAATATTCAATTTGCTGTAAATCCAAATACTAGCGAATACAAAGTTATTGAAGTTAATCCAAGAGTAAGTAGAAGTAGTGCGCTTGCTTCTAAAGCAACTGGTTATCCAATAGCTAAAATATCTTCTAAAATAGCTATTGGGATGACACTTGATGAGATTCAAAATGATATTACTAAAGAAACTCCTGCTTCTTTTGAACCAACAATTGATTATGTAGTAGTTAAAGTTCCACGATGGCCATTTGACAAGTTTAAAGGAATAAATAGAAAAATCGGAGTTCAAATGAAATCAACTGGTGAAGTAATGTCTATTGGAAGAACAATAGAAGAAGCTTTACATAAAGCTATTCGTTCTCTTGATATTGGGAGAAATGGTTTTGAAGAAGTGGATTTTACAAAAGATGACCTTGAAAACCCTACAGATGAAAGACTTTTCCAAATATACAGTGCTTTAAAAATGGGAATGAATGTAGATAAATTACAAAAAATTACAAATATAGATTCATTTTTCTTAAATAAAATAAAAAATATAGTCGATTTTGAAGAAAAAATAGATAAAAGCTCTTTAAATAATAAAGATTTCTTTGAAGATGCTAAAAAAATGGGCTTTTCAAATCATACTTTATCTGAAATAGCTAATCTTGATATAGAAGAAATTGAAAATATAGCTAAAAAACATAAATTAGAACCTTCTTATAAAATGGTAGATACTTGTGCAGCAGAATTTGAAGCTAAAACTCCTTATTATTATAGTAGTTATGATAAAGGAGAAGAACTTAATGTTTCAGATATTCGTAAAATAATAATTCTTGGTGCAGGACCTATTAGAATTGGTCAGGGCATTGAATTTGATTATTGTTGTGTTCATTCAAGTTTAGCTTTAAAAGAAGAAGGCATAGAAACAATTATTATTAATAACAACCCTGAAACTGTAAGTACTGATTATGATATTTCTGATAAACTGTTTTTTGAACCTTTAACATTTGAAGATGTAATGGGAATAATAGAAAAAGAAAAGCCAGAAGGAGTAGTAGTTCAGTTCGGTGGTCAAACTTCAATTAATTTAGCGGTTCCTTTGGCTAATGCAGGAGTTAAGATTTTAGGAACTCCTTATGAAAGTATAGACCGGGTTGAAGATAGAAAACAGTTCACAGAAGTTTTAAATAAACTTAATATTCCTCAAGCTCCTTATGGTTTAGCTATGTCATTTGGTGAAGCAAGTGATGCGGCTAAAAGAATAGGTTTCCCAGTTCTTGTTAGACCATCATATGTTATTGGTGGGAGAGCTATGGAAATCGTTTATGATGATTATGAACTTAAAGAATATATGAAAGAAGCTGTTAAAGTTTCACCAGAACATCCTATATTAGTTGATAAGTTTTTAGAAGATGCTATTGAAGTGGATGTAGATATTTTATCTGATGGGGAAGATGTGTTCATTGGGGGAATCATGGAACACATTGAAGAAGCAGGAGTTCATTCGGGAGATTCTGCTTGTGTAATACCTCCTCAAACTATTCCTGAGGATATATTAAATACAATAAGGGATTATTCTCGCAAATTAGCCTTTGAACTTGATGTCATTGGACTTATGAATATTCAATATGCTGTAAAGCTTGATGAGAAAAAGGTTTATATAATTGAAGCAAATCCAAGAGCAAGCCGTACTATTCCATTTGTTAGTAAATCTATTGGCATTCCTCTTGCTAAAATAGCTTCACTTCTTATTATTGGAAAGAAATTAAAAGATTTTGGTCTTACTGATGAGATAAAAATTAATCATGTAGCTGTTAAAGAATCAGTCTTCCCATTCTTAAAACTTCCTGAAGCAGATTCTATTTTAGGTCCAGAGATGAAATCAACTGGGGAAAGTATGGGAATTGATGAAAATTTTGGTTTAGCGTTTTATAAATCACAGCTATCTGCAAGTATGGATTTACCTAAAGAAGGAACTATTTTTATAAGCGTTAAAAAACAAGATAGGCCAAAAATTCAAGATATTGCTAAAAAAGCATATGATTTAGGATTTAATATAGTAGCTACTCCCGGCACTGCAAAATCAATTAAATCAAATGGTATTGATGTCACGGAAATTAGTAAAATAAGTCAAGATTCTCCTAATGTTAGTGATGCTATCTTAAATAAAGAGGTAGATTTAATAATTAATACTCCTTCTGGTAAATTATCTGCATCTGATGGATATAAAATTAGAAGATTAGCTATTGAACTTGGTATTCCTTATGTTACTACAATAGCTGGTGCTCGAGCTGCTTTAAATGCTATTGAAGCTATTAATAATAATCCATTAAAAGTTAAATCTTTAAATGAATATATTGATGAAAATAATTGAGCTTTTACTAATTTTTTATTAGCTTTTTATTAGATTCTATTAAATTATTATTAACTTTTTTTATTAATTTTTGATTTTTTTTATTTTTTTATTCTTCATTCTCTATTATTTTTTCAGCTATTTTTTTAATATATTTTTTAATATATTCGATTATTTTTTTTAGTATTCTTTTATCATTTCTCATTAAATTCAGTAAAATTAAATATTAGATTAATACTAATTATTAATAATGATCACAATAGCTAATGGAATAGTTTTATATGGAGAAGAATTAGTAGCAAAAAACACAAATATCTTAATTGATGATGGAAAGATTATTGAAATTTCTGATAGTGTTAAAGAAGGAGAAATAATTGATGCTACTGGTTGTATTGTTTGTCCAAGTTTTTTAAATGCTCATACTCATATTGGAGATTCAATAATAGCTGATGCTGCTTATGGAAAGTCTATTGAAGAAATTGTCAAACCTCCAAATGGAATAAAACATTTAGCTCTTGAAGAAGCATCTGATGATGAATTAAAAATAGCTATGAAAAAATCTATGGGATTTATGCTTCAAACAGGAACTAGTCATTTCATTGATTATAGGGAAGGTGGATTAGATGGGGTTAAGCTACTAAAAAGCATAATAGCTGAAGATAAAATTCCAATCAATCCAATAATCCTTGGAAGAGATAATAGCTTTTTTGATGAAGATCCAAATATCCATCAAGTGAAAATAGCTATTAGAAAGCTATTAAAACATTGTGATGGAATAGCTCCAAGTGGATTTGGGGAAATAACTGATGAAGTAGCTGAAATAATAGCTATTGAGTGCAGAAATAAAGAAAAAATAGCTTCAATCCACGTAGCAGAATATGAAAAACTTCAAAAAGATTCAATAGCTATTTCTGGCAAGAGTGAAGTAGAAAGAGCTATTAATTCAGGATTTAATCAACTTGTTCATGTAGTATCTCCAATAGCTAATGATTTGGATTTAATAGCTAAAGCAGATGCAAATATTGTGCTTTGTCCAAGATCAAATGCAGGTTTTGGAAATGGAATTTCTCCATTGCCTGAAATATTAGGAAAAGGAATTAATCCTCTTATTGGAACAGATAATATAATGATAAATTCCCCTAATATCTTTAAAGAATTAGAATTTACACTAAAAATTATGAGAGTTTATTATAAAGATTATATAGCCCCAAAAGAAATTCTTAAAATGGCAACATCTAATATAAGATATGCTTCATCAACTATCAATAAATTAATTAATAAATCAATGATTAAAGAAGGAGAAGAAGCACAACTATTCATAGCTAAAAATTCATCAAAAGATCCTTATCTTAGTTTAATAAATAGAACAGAAACAAAAGATATTACTTGTTTAATAAATAGGAATAATATTATTCATTTTTAAAAATCTTATATTTCAAAAATAGTTATATTTCTTAAAACAAGTTATTGAAAATTTATGTAAATATTTTTATATTAAATTATACATATTATATTTAATTTTAATAATCTTTATAAAAATAATTATAAAAATAATAATTTTTAATATTAGTGTTACTTCAATTATTATTACTAATATTGAATAATATTTTGCGAATATTAATAATATTAATATTACTAATATTAGTATTAAAATAATATCAGTATTAGATATAAGTATTAATATAATTGATATAATTAATATTGTAATAATTAATAATATTTAATATAATTAGTATGATTTTAATGAATTTAATAATTATTAATGAAATTATAAAAATTTTAATAATTAAATAACAATATAATTAATTAATAATATAATTAATATAATACAATTAATAATAATACAATTAAAAATAAAATTTAACATAATAATATTAAATAAGTAATATTAAATGACTAATGTTGAATTTTAATATAATTAAATCACAAAGAGGGATAAAATGTACAAAAAAATATTATTACCTACAGATGGTTCAGAATTTGCGGAAAAAGCAGAAGAACATGCATTATTTATTGCAGAAGCTAGTGGAGCAGAAATAATAGCTTTAAGTGTTGTTGAAACAAGTTTTTCAATTGGACTTCCTTCTGATGATACTATATATCATATAAATCAACTACTTAAGAAAGAAACAGAAAAAAATCTTGAAAAAGTTGAACAATTAAAGGAAAAAGCTCATAGTGATGCAAAAATAACTTTAAAGGTAGCTGAAGGTTCTCCAGCAGATGTTATTTTAGAAACAGTAGCTAAAGAAAATGTTGATTTAGTAATTATGGGTAGTTCTGGAAAAAGTGGATTTGATAGATTTATTATGGGTAGTGTAGCTGATAAAGTAGTTAAAGCCGCAAAATGTTCGGTTTTAATTGCACATTAGCTATTTACTTAATATTTACTTAATTTATAACTATTGGCTTCATAGTTACTGATTGTATATCTGTTTAGGACTATAATCATTGATTTCATAGTTTATTGATTTTATTAAATATTGTAATTATTTACGGAATTTGTTTATTTAATTTGTTTAAGGTGTAATTATGCAAATAAAAAAGATTGTATCTGGTGATGTAACTTATGTTTCTGTTCCAGGGAATAGAGAGACTGCATTGGAAATAATGAGAAAAGAAAAAGTTTCAGGTTTACCAGTTACTAAAGAAGGTACTAATGAGCTAGTAGGAATTTTAACTAGATCTGATTTAATTGAAAATCCTGATGAAGAACAAATTGCTCTTATAATGTCTAGAAATATTGTTTCAGCTAATCTAACTGAGGATGTATCTACTGTAGCTAAAAAAATGGTTGATAACAACATCAGAAGGATTCCAGTAGTTGAAAAAGGAGAATTAGTAGGCATAGTTACTTCTTTTGATTTAGTAGTTTCAGCTATTTCTGAAATGGATATTAAAGACACAGTAGAAAACTATATGATTAAAAATGTTCCAACAACATGGGAAGATACTCCTTTAAATGTTGCGTTTGAAGTAATGAGGCTTTTTAATCTAAAATGTGTCATTGGCTTAAATAATGATGCTAAGATAAGTGGAATTTTAACTGAAACTGATTTTATTAATGAAAGTGAAGTTGTATCAGAAACAAGTGTTCATAACTCTACTGTTGGAACAGAAGGAGACAAATGGTCTTGGGATAGTACATCAGTTCTTTATGTTGAAAAAAATCATCTTCAGTTTTCTGATAAAGTAGTTAAAGATGTTTCATCAACAACTGTTTCTACAGCTACTACTAAAACTAAAGTTTCAGATTGTGCTAAAAAGATGAAGACTGATAATATTGAGCAAATTCCAGTATTGGGTATTGAAGATGATTTAGTTGGATTAATACGAGCTAATGATCTTATTAAAGCCCTAATAAAAAAATAAATTAGGGAAGGTTATCTTATGGAAGAGAAACCTACTCTATTTATAAAAGCTAGTAAGAGTACATTAATTATAATAGCTAAATATGCAAATGAAACTGCGGAACATGAAATTCAATTAAAATCAATATTAGGTTATTATTGGAATAATAATTTACCAGTAATAGATAAATTAATGGAATTAATAGAAACAGTAATAAAAAGGTCAATTAATGGGGTCTTTCCTCATGAAAAGCTGCTTATTAAATATGATTTAGAATCTAATGATAAATTTGAAGATTCTTCTTCTTTTAAAATGATTTTAATTAATGTTAAAGCAGATAATACAGAAATAAACTTAGAAGGAAATATAATAGAGCTTAAAGGTATTGATTCTAGAAATAATATTTCTAAAATTACAAGCTTTACAAGAAAAGATAAGAAAGAAATTGAAAGAATAATTTAATATTTTTTAATTTCACTGTTTTTTATAACTTCTCTAATCTTAAACTTCTTTAATCTTAATTTTTTAATCCTATATTTAGTTTTTATTATAGTTTTTATTTTGGTTTTTATTTTGTTTTGTTCTTGAAGTTCTTCTATTTCATATATTTTTTATATTTAAAATTTTCTTCTAATTAGAGGCAAAACTTTAATCAATATATCCTGAGCGTCTTCTTTATTTTCTACTTTTCGAGCTATGATTTTTCCATTTTTAAAAATAGTAATATTTTTATCTTCAAGTTCTAACATAGTGATTCCCATTTTAGTAGAACATTTGACTTTTCCTAATTTTTTTAAGTTTTCACATGTTTTAGGAATATTTATTTCATAAGGAAGCTCATTTTCAAACATTATTTTATTATCTTCATCTTTACAAGGTTTGTAAATAGCTAATTCTTTTTGTTTTGAATTATTATTTCCAATATCTAATGTAACTTTTTTGAAATTAATAGCTTTTAGCTCACTTTCAATTAATCTAAGAGTAGATTTATTTAATAAAGGTTCAATATTATCTACTTCAATCTGACCAATATCTCCAATATTTCTTACTCTAATAGCTTCACTTTTTGTAATCTTTTTTATTAAATCTTCTGCATATTTTGTTCTATTTATCTTTTTAGCAGTGATCTTTTCATTTTTTGAAATTCTTGTACCTAAACAGGTGGTTGATTTTGAATATTCAATATTATTCATAGCTAAATATTCTTCAACTTCTTCTTTTGTAATACCTGCTTCAACTAAAGGACTTAAAATATTATTTTCATAATTAACAAGTATTCCTGGACGGTCTTCTAAAAGATCACTTATATTGGTCCCATCAACTATTGTTTCAAAACCTTCTTTTTTGCCTAAGTCTTTAATTTCAGAATACATTATTTTTCTACAAATAAAGCAACGTTTATCATTATTTTCCGTAAATTTATCATTTTCTAGGAAATTTTTACTAATGATTTTCTGTTTAATTCCTATTAAATCAGCTATTTTTTTAGAATTATTAATAAAATTAGTAGGCATTATTTCATTGTTAAATGTAATAGCTAAAACATCAGAAGCTACTTTTTTTCCTAAATATCCAATTAAAGTACTATCTGCACCCCCAGAAAAAGCAATAGCTATCTTTTTTCCTTTAATTACTTCTTCTGCCTTTTTGATTTTTTCATTTAAATTCATTTAAATCTTATTATAAATCTTTTATATAATTTAATACAGCTATTGCATCTTGTTTTTTGATATCTACTTGTTGCAGAATAAATTCTTTCAATTCTTCTTTTTTTTCTTTTTTTAGATTTGATTCTTTAAATATTTTAGAATAATTTCTTTTTGGATAATATATTGATTTGGCTATTTGAATAAGTTCTTGTTTTTCTTCTTTATTTATTATATTCGCTTTAATAGCTAATTCTAAATTATAATCTATATTAATTAAAGCTTCTGAATAGCTTTCTCCAGTAAGGGGATCAAATACAACAGCTACATCATCATCTGATTCGATATTTCCATTAGCATAATTTTCATAAACATATCCAATTCCTTTCATTCCGAGGGAATCTAACTCAGAAGCTCTAAGAGCCCCCATACTCCCTCCGCCTACTATGATTATTCCTTGATCAATAGCTTCCATTATTTCTTTATGGCTTACAGCAGGATGTTGATGAAATACTCCATCAATTATTCCAATAATTTCAGGAGATTTGGAAATAGCTTTTAGTATGTCTCCTCTTTTAACAGGGTCTTTATAATCAGCATCTAATATTTTTTTAGCTTCTTCTTTAGATATAGAAAGTCCTGTAAAAATAATTATCTTTTTTTCCATTTTATCTTTTTTGCTCTTATTTGATTATTGACTTTTAGATTATTGAAATTTCATCCAGCGCTTCCCTATTCTATCTGGATCAACTGCATATATTTCACAACCTGGAATCACAACTCTTACAACATTTACTCCAATTTCAGGTCTTGTTAAATTTGTGAAGAGGACTTTGTTTAGAGAATTTTCTTTTAACTCGGAAATAGCTATTTCAATATCTTCTTTTAAGGAGTTTGTACTTTTATCTTCAATTTCTTCTAAATTTTTTATATTTCCTTCTTCCTCTTCTTTGAAATAATAGCTATTTATCCTTTTCATTCTTTCATAACCTGCTTTTCTCATTAAAACAGCTCGTGAAGTATCTTCTCTTGTTCCATGAATTTGTGTGGCTCTACTTTGAGCCACTTCTGTTAAAGCTCGAAGAATAGCTATTTCTGGATTAAGGTGAGTTCCTACTCCAATTGTTAAAAGAGCAGGATCTTTTAATTTAGTATCATCTGCACTTGCAAGTATTGTAGGAATAGCTATATCTGCGGTTAAATCCATTATTTTGATACTGATATCGTTCTTCTGGAATTTTTCTAATATGTCTTTTATTAATGGATTTTCAATAGAATCTAGACTTATTTGTGTTTTAATATTTGTTTTCTTGTTTATTTGACTGTTTGTTTTGTTATTTGATTTATTATTTGTTTTTTTGTTTGTTTGACTGTTTGTTTTTTTGTTTTTTGTTAATTCAAATATGCTCCATGCATCACGTTCTATAACTTCTAATATTCCATGGAGAACGGCTTCTTCTAATACATTTCCTGATGCTAATCCATTAGTATTTCCTTTAAAAATAGCTATTGATTTTGTAGGGTCTTTTGGAATATATGGATGAAAAACAGCGTTTGCAGGAATGTGGTATTCTTCTTCAGATATTATGTCTGTAGCTATTGTCCATTCAATAGGTTGAGTGGCTATTTCTAAGTTTTTTACTTCATTTGATAAAATAAATTCATCAGGATCAATAGGATTTTCAATTCCAGAATTTTCGGCTTGATTAAAAGTAGCTATTTTACATCTTGCAATATCTTCTTTGTGTTTTTCACCAGAATATCTCTCAAACCCTTCCATAAGGGCTGATGCCTTTGCTTGATCTTGATTTGCTCCTTTTCCTGCATAGACACTTACTCCTCCACTTTGTGCAGTAGGACGAATAGCTGAGAAAACTGGAATTCCTATTCTATCTAAATCTGTGATTTCTGTTATTCGGGTTATTCCAGCTATTTTGGCCTTTTTTTCATAGTTAGCTATGGTTTTTGAAGGATCAATAGCTCTATGAGTACAAGAAAAATAGTTTATTGGAATATCTGAAAACATTTTATCACTAATTTTATATAATTATCTATCTATTTATATCATTATATATCTATTATTTCAGCCACAGTCAGCATTATTCCAAATCAGAATCCAAACATGGAATAATAAACCATTAGTCCTGCTATAATAGCTACAACTAACCAAATAAATGGATTCCATCTAACGATTTTTGCACCATCAAGAACTCCTATTGGAATAAGATTAAAAAGAGCTAACCATCCATTAATTGCAAATCCCAATGTAAATGTAGTAAGTAGTATTTGATAAACAAATATATCGCTTATAGCTCCGCTTTGTTCAGCTATTGTGGTTACAATAGCTAATCCCATAAATATTAATCCTAATACTATATTTGTTGTTGGACCTGAAAGTGAGATTATTCCATTTTCTTTATCTGTCATATAATTTCCATAGATATGAACAGCTCCTGGAGCTGCAAATATAAAACCAAATATTGGACTAACAAGTGCAATTATAAGGCCAGGAATCCAGTTTTTAAATTCTGCCCAATAACCATAGTGCATAGCTACAAGCTTATGAGCTATTTCATGAAATATAAATCCTAAACCAACCCCTACCATAATCATTGGAAGTAATCCAATAACTGTATCAAAGTTTGTTCCAGAATAAAGTATTGAAAAAGCTATTGAAATAACAAAAAATGCAATGATCAAGTCTCTAATTTCACTAGAACTAAATTTAAACATAACATATAAATTGGTTCTTTAGATTAATAAATTTTTCCTAAGTTTTTCAATTTCAATATTATAATCAATATTACTAATCTCTATTACTATTATTACTATTACTATTACTATTACTATTATTGTCACGATTATAATTCTTATTATTATTATTTTTATAATTAAAATACTATTTATATTAAAATTAAAATTAAAAATAGATTTAAAATTATTATTGGAATTATTATTAGAATTAAAATTAAAATTAGATTTATAATTAAATTTAAAATTAAACTTAGAATTAAAAATAGAATTAAAATTAAAAGCAATATTAAATTAATATTAAAATTAATATTAAAAATAATAGTAGAAACAATAGAGTTAATAATAGAGTTAATAGTAGAAGAATATTAGAAGTAATAATATACTAATACTATTAAAAATAAATCATATATTATTAATTATATTAATTGATCATATTAATGGAGTTATACTAATTAATTATCTAATTTAATTAATCCACTCAATTAATCAATTATTAATTAATCCTATTAATTAAATTTTAAAAATAGTCATGTAAATATAAAATTTAGGGATATGTTGTGTATGGTTGAGGTTTGTGAATTTTCTGAAGAATTTGCGCTATATGGAGATTTGATTGTAGCTACAAAATATTGGAAGCTATTTTTAGCACCATCTCAGCGATATTTAGGGACTTGTGTTTTAAGTCTAAATAGAGAATGTTCTGATTTGAAATTTCTTAAAAAAGAGGAATGGGAAGAATATTCTATTTTAGTAAAAGATATAGAAATAGCTATTGGGGATATATTTTCTCCAGATTTATTTAATTGGAGTTGTTTTAAAAATGCAGCTTTTAGAGATGAAAATCCTAAACCTGAAGTTCATTGGCATATTCATCCTCGATACAAAGAAATAGCTATTTTCGATGGAATTGAATTTGAAGATCCTGATTTTGGTTATGTTCCTCAACCAATTACAAAGAAAATCCCTGAAAATACAAAAAATAAGATGAAAGACCTAATTAGAGACAAATTAGCTATTAGTTGTGGGGAACTTTTAGTTGATCATTTGGAATGATTAATAGCTAAAAGTTATGAAAAGCTATTAGTTAGGTGAAATTAATACCATTAGGATTTAAATATAGTTAGGAATTTTTCTTAAGTTAGGTGGAATTAATTAGGGGTTGTTAATGTGAATGAAAAGAGACTGAATAATGTTATAAATAAACTTAATTCTTTTGATTTCGATGCTATGGTTTGTATAGATTTTAATAACATTAAATATCTCTCTAATTATTCTCCTACAAGTTTTGCTATCTGTATTTTAAAAGAAGATCCAATTATTTTAAGTTCAGCTATGGATATGGAAATAGCTACTGAAACTTCTGAAATTCCAGTGAAAGAATTTAAATCATTTTCAGATTTAAAAGAGCTATTTAAAAAAGAAAAATCAAAAAATTCAGAAAATTTCAAGAAAATAGCTATTGAATCTAATTTACCTGTAAGTATTTATAATAAACTCGAAGGTCCATGGGAATTAGCTATTAGTGATATTTTACAAGATATAAGGATGGTTAAAGATAAAAATGAAATAGCTATTATGAAAGAAGCAACAACTATTTCTCATAAATCATTTAAAGAGCTAAATATTCAGGAGTTACAAGAAAAAGGAATCACAGAAGGGGAAGCTGCCTATAAACTTGGATATTTAATGAGAGAAGATGGAGCAGAAAAAGAATCTTTTGAAACTATAATAGCTTCAGGTAGTAATTCAAGCTTACCTCATGCAAAAACAGAACATAAGAAACTTGAAGCTCCTATTTTAATGGATTGGGGTTGTAAATATAATAGCTATTGTTCTGATACAAGCAGGACAATTCCCTATACAGAATATCAAGAAGAAATTTTTGATATAGTTTTAGAAGCTCATAACAAAGCAATAAAAGCTATTAAACCAGGAATAGCTGCTTGCGAAATAGATAATGTGGCTCGTTCTATAATAGCTGATTATGGTTTTGAAGATAATTTTATTCATTCAACTGGCCATAGTTTAGGTTTAGATATTCATGAATCTCCTTCTATTTCAAAAAAAGATAACACAATCCTCAAAGAGAATATGGTTATTACAATAGAACCTGGAATATATTTTGAAGGAAAATTTGGTGTAAGAAT
>JAISIQ010000026.1 GCA_031261945.1 Methanobrevibacter sp. | reverse complement strand
TTTTTAATGGAAGAACAAAAAACATTTCTTAGAGATGCTTCTGAATTTTCAACAGCTATGAATGCTTGTACTCGAAATAACAGAGAAGACATTGCTTTAGAAATATTAAAAGGAGATAGATTAGTAGCATTAGATGAACTTGAAATAGTTTCTAAAGAACATAAGAGATATTTAGCTCAAAATATTCATAAAATTGAAGAAGGAGATATGATAAAAACACTAGATAATATCCAATATTTTGATGGAAATGGAATTAAAAGTTCAGTTGTTGGAACAATAGCTGGAATGATTCTTAGTTATGGAGATTGGAGAAAACCAATGATTGGTTTTACACAAGTTGATGAAGAAGATCATGATTTAAAGGTATCTCTTCGTTGTTCAAGACTTCTTGCTTATGATGGAATCCATTTTGGAAATATAATTAGAAAAATAGCTACTAAAGTTGGAGGAAATGGTGGAGGGCATTCTGTAGCTTGTGGTGCTTATATACCTTATGAGAAAAAAGAAGAATTTCTTTCAAAATTTAATAATCATTTAAATAATATTATTTAATAAACTTAATCTTAAACTTACTTAATCTAAGCTTAATCATTTATATAATATTTATAGAAAATCAATTAATATTACTAAATTTACAACTAATTAAATAAATAATAAAATATGAGGGAAAAAATGAAAATTTTTAAAAAACGAGGCGAAATGACTCATTTTCAGATATTGGGAGAAATATCAAAACAAGAACCCCATCTACGTCAAAAAGATATAGCTGAAAGACTTGGAATAACAGTTCAAGCAGTTTCAGAAAACTTAAAGTCATTGATTGATGAAGGATATATAACTTCAAAAGATGGTAGATCTCCTTATAAAATAACTCAAAAAGGAATAGCTAAAGTAAAAAAAGAAGCTATTGATCTTAGAAAATATTCTGATGATGTTTTAGAAACTATGACTCATTATAAATCAGTGTGGCCAGCTATAGCTACTGAAGATTTGAAAAAAGATGAAGAAGTGGGATTGTTTATGGGAGAAGGAGTTCTATATGCAAGTAAAAGTAAAGAAAATGCTTGTGCGAATGTTTTATGCGATGCTAAAAAAGGAGAAGATGTGGGTTTAAGTTCATTAGCAGGAATAATAGATTTAAACATAGGGCAAGTAATTATAATTACTCTTCCAACTATAAAAAAAGGAGGATCTAGAAAAACAGATATGGATCTAATAAATCAATTATATCAAGGAAATTATAAAAAATGGGGAATAAAAAAAATAGAAAAGTTTGGAGTTATGGGTACTGTTTCCAGAGTAGTTGCTAATAAACTTGATATACCAATTGACATAGAATTTGCAGTAACACCCTCATGTATATCTGCTGCTAAAAAAGGATTAAATGTTATGATTTTAGCTGTTGGAGATATGACAAAAAGCCTTATAAAAGGATTAGATGAAGAAAATATTAAATATAATATTGTTGATGCCCATAAGTAAAAATTTAAAAAAATTTAAAAAAAATTAATAAATGAAACAATGAAAAAAAACAAGCAAAGAAAATAAAAAAAGAGTATTTAATTTTCTTTAACCATTTTTAAAAGAGCAGCAGCTATATCGATTGAATTATAACCTACTTCAACTAAAGATTCGATCATATGAATATCTTTATCCAAATTATCATTCTCTATTAATTCTTTAATATTATTTAAAAGCAAATTAGCTTTTATTTCTTTCATATCCTTTATAGAAGGAACTTTTTGTTGTTTAATTTTTGATTTTGTATATTTTTGAATATCTCTTAATTTATAAATTTCTTTTCCTGCAACAAAAGTAAATGCATAACCTGCTTTTCCAGCTCTTCCAGTTCTTCCAATCCTATGAACATAATATTCATTATCATTTGGAACATCATAATTAAAAACTGCTTCAACATTAGGAACATCAATACCTCTTGCTGCAACATCAGTAGCAACTAAAATATCAATTTTACCTTTTCTAAATTTATTCATTACCTTATCTCTTTGATTTTGGCTTAAATCCCCGTGAATTCCATCAACACTATATCCTCTACTTCTTAAATCCCTAACAAGACGATCAACTCTTCTTTTAGTATTACAAAAAACTAAAGCTAAATCTATATCATAAACATCAAGTAATCTAGATAAAGTTTCTAATTTCATTTTTTCTCTTGCTTCAAAATAGAATTGTTCTATTTCAGGAACTGTCATGAGATGTTGAGCTACTTGAAGATGTTTAGGATTTTTTTGATAGTTATGAGTTAATTTTTTAATAGCTTTTGGCATTGTAGCAGAAAAAAGTAATGTTTGTCTTTTTTTAGGAGTCTTTTCTAATATTTTTTCAATATCCTCTCTAAAGCCCATATCAAGCATTTCATCAGCTTCATCTAAAACAGCCATTTCAATACCAGATAGTTTTAATGTTCCTCTTTCAATATGATCTAATAAACGACCCGGAGTGCCTATAATAATATGGACTCCTTTTTTTAATGCCCTAATCTGTCTTCCAATAGGTTGCCCTCCATAAACTGGAAGAATATGCAATTTTTTCATAAATGCTGAGAGTTTTCCTAATTCTTCAGCTACTTGAATAGCTAATTCACGAGTTGGGCAAATAATAATAGCTTGAGGAGATTTATCCTTAACATAAATAGTTTCAAGTACTGGAATACCAAATGCTACAGTTTTTCCAGTTCCTGTTTGTGCTTGTCCAATAATATCTGTTCCTTTTAATGCTTCAGGTATTGTTAATGATTGTATTGGAGTTGGTTCTTCAAAACCCATTTCTTTAATTGCTTCTTTTACTTTTTTTGATATTTTTAAATCATCAAATGATATTTGTTCCATAAAATTCTTCCTAAGTATTCTTAATATGCTAATTTAATATATTAATTTAATATGTTAATTATATCTATTATTAGTTATTCTATTATTAGTTATGCTAATTATTGATTAAAAAATTGATTAAAAATGTTCACAATAACTTTGAAATCTACATTTATTACATTTATTTTTATTTTTAGTAGGTATAAAAGGTTTTGATCCTTCAAATAGTCCTTGCATTCTATCTATTAAAAAAGAAATCCCACTTTCATTATTTTCATCAAATTCTTCAATCCAAAAAATATTATCAGTTCCTCTTTCTCTAAGAGCTGCCTTAATTATTCTACCATCACCACCAATCATGGATTTAAATGCTAAACAATATGCTAAAACTTGATTAATAGTTGAAGGATAAGGTATTGTTCCAGGCTTATCATCAATAATAATAAACTCCTCGGGAGTCATCCATATTTCATCAATAAACCCCCTGATACCAAATTCTGGCGAAATAACGAAAATTTCTCTGGAAATAGCTGCCTCTTCTTTTGAAGTTTTAAGAACTTCCTCAAAAGTAGTTGGAACAGCATCTTCTTTAAATTTATCTTCTAATTTTTGATGCTCTATTGTTCCAGTTTTCATAGCCATAGTTGGGGCTGTTTCAATACCTTCAAAATATTCTAAATATAAGCTATATTCACAATAACCTTGTTGATTTAACCAACTAATGGGAAAATTATTTTTATCCTCAATTATTTGTAATCCTTTAATTTTAGGATGTTTTTGAATATCATATTCATTTAAATTATTTATTAATTTATTTTTCATAAAATACACATAATATATATCTATTATATATTTATTAATACTATTTATTTAAATAAAATTTATTTAATAAGATATAAAATTTATTTAGATGTTTAATATAATGATTATTAAAAGAATAACCGAATAAAAGAAAGATCCGATGAAATAACTCTGATAATAACTACAATAATAACTATGTCCAATCATAAGGATTAAATTCAGATGGAGGAATAAACATAATTTCAGCAAAACCTTGTCTTAATAATTCTTGATTTATATTTTGTCCATCAACATAAACAATAGCTAATATCCTACCATATTTATCCTTATTTTTCTTATCATCAAT